>NZ_SZWV01000034.1:144514-155824 GCF_005280945.1 Citrobacter sp. wls718 | reverse complement strand
GAGATTCAGGGGGCCAGTCTACCGTTTAACACAACATCAAAACTAATCTCACCACCATTGCCATGGTAATCGCCGTTAACCTGTAACGTATCTCCGACACGTCTATTTGCATTAAGAGCAAACATTCCGCTGTTAACAATATTCTGCTCAAATGCGAAGGTATTTCTATTTCCCAGGAAAGCAATATTCCCACTATTGTTCACATCGGCAGTTAACCGTTGATCATTGGAAATTGTTAATCTACTGCTCTCATCGATATCAAGAGTACGTCCTGCTATTGTCGCCCGGTTAGAGAGATCGTCTTCCCAAAAATCACGTTGTAGATCGAGAATAGTTGCATTCGACAGATGTATAGACTGAAAACCATTGATCATCTTGCTGAGCTTTTCATCAGCCACTGCTTGGGTGACATTGCTCAGAATAAAGGTATTATGCCCGGCCCCACCTTCCAGATGCTCAACCGAGACGTTATTCCCCTGGATAGTCACAGTATCGTCACCATCACCGGTTTTAAGTATTCCATTGTGCAAACTGTTATCGGTAAACAGTACTGTGTCATTTCCTGCACCGGTATGAATCACACCTGAAGTTTTGCTGTTGCCTGTGTTGATCAGTATTTCATCGGAATCACTCAGCTCTACCGCCATGTCAGTCACAGAATGTGCTAGAATCTGGCCAGAATTCACCATCTGGTTTAAGGTACCTGAAACAAGTACAGCTTTGGAATTTTGGCCAGTGAGCACAGCCGAAGGGTTAATAAACAAAATATCCGTCGCATCGCTTTTCACCGCATTACCCGTTCCGGATACATCGATAACCCCTGAAACAACCAACGAGCCAGTGGTGTTGCTATATACCCCGGAGCCATCACCCAGAACATCAATTTTCCAGTTATCGCTGACTTCCAGACTACCTTCACCTCTTGAGCCATCCGCTGCGGATAATGCAATCCCTTTGCCCCCGTGTTACTGGAGACAAGAATATACCCATGGGATAGCGAGTCGATATTATTCTCTGACAGTAAAGCTGCTCCAGAACCCGACATCTCAATGGTTGCACCATCAACCAGAACATTCCCGGAAGAGGACTGGTTAGTGATAATGTTTCCATACCCACCACTTTTCCCCGTAAGATGAGCATCTTCATTGAGCACAACACGTCCCGCATCAGCGTTTACTAGTAGCGCACTAGCACTACCGTCCACAGTGATCGATGCTGATGTATTGAGCGTTGCACCTTTAGCCACCTGAATGCCTGCGTTACCATCATTCACAGTTATCGAGCCAAATTGCCCCGCCGTATCAGGTGAAACCGTTGATCCTACGCCGCTCAGCACAATCGCAGTACCATCGCTCAGTTCAATATTGCCGGTGTTGATCAATTTCGCGCCGTTATTAACATTAAACAACACCACACTTTTGGCGTTATTGACATAAATATCAGCCGTATTAGTAAATAGAGAATCACCACGCCCTACAGCCACCCCATTAACATCGTAGCGGATGTTATCTATCACTACTGCCGTCGTTTTATCGCTGAGCGCCAGTTGCGAGGCCCCACTCATTTCCCCTCTTGCCCCACCTTCCACTCGTACTGCTGTGGATTTTTCACCGGTGATTGCGAAGTTAAGAGAATCCATATTTGCGTGAGAATTTTCGCCGCTTACTACCAATGCTGTGGAATTTTTACCGGAAGCTATCAACTTCTGATTGGGTTGAGTAGCCAGCGTCGAACCACTATCAATACGGATAAGCGTGGAATCATCGATAGAAATATCCAGCGGCTGGTTACCGCCAATATTTATGGTTGACCCCTCACCAAATGCGAAGAACCCGATTCCATTCACGCCACTATTGAAGTTAATGTTGCTACCTGCGGCGATATTGATACGACCGCCATCGATGGCATAAGCACCAATACCACCATCACCATTCAGGTTGATCTCTCCACCTTGCATATCAATCAGTGATCCAGCACCCTCAGCCATTAAACCGTAGCTACGAACCCCTTCCGTCCCCATACTGCCATTGATATTCACAATACCAGCATCGATAATCTTGGCCGACCTTCCACTTTCACCGGATAAGTTTTCAGTAGTGGCCTTCAACCCTACCTGATTGACACCATTAAGATTAATGGTGCCGTTATGTGTGAATTTACTCCCATCGCCAGCCTGAACGGCGAGATTTTGTAACCCCAATACCGCGCTGTTAACATTAATAACCCCTGTTTCGGTATTCGTCCCTGTTGCCCCGGCTGTGAGTTTTATACCCACTGCGCCCTGCGTTTCTGCGCCAATGGTAATCTTTCCTGCATTCTTAATTTTCGAAGCGCCACTAGCCATCACTCCGATACTACCAATAAGTGGGATATCCTTACCCCCCGCACCAGAGAGATACTGGGCAGTGCGACCGATATATATTTCCCCATCAGCGTTATTAGTGAATTCCGGCGCAACCCCAAAAGAACTCTTGCCGATTAACTCCACCCCCGTAGTCAGTGGAGAAAAACCATCTGCATTAACGGCGACATTGATTGTTCCGCTATTAGTGCCCTTACTACCCGTAGCATTGAGCGTTATGCCGCGTATCAATTGGTTAGGTAAATTCTGACGCGCCTGGTTTGCCGATCCTACATTGATAATGCCGGTGTTATCGACAGAGCTATTCGCGCCAACAAGCACACCACGAGCCGTAAACATATCAACAGGGGTGGAGGTATCAATTTCATTACCGTTGGTCAGAAACCCTACGTTCATAAGCCCATTATTTTCAAAGTGGCCGCCTGTATCCACTTTCACCAGGGCGCTAATAGCTGAAAGACTTGTCCCAGAATTAAATCCGGAAAGCACACCATCATTAACAATGGTTCCACCGCTAGAACCATAAAAAATGATATTACTGTTATTTACTTTCGCTTCGATGTCGCCTTCACGGGTAAGGCGAACTTTTGCATTTTCGCCATCTGCTTGTGCTAGCGCCATCGTCCCTGGAGCCAGAGTAACTTCATCACCGGCAGTGACCAGTGAGGAACTTTTATACACAGACTCCTCCGTTTTATAACTGTAACCATATGATAAAACGGTATTATAACTAGAGGCGGTGAGATTACCTTTTTTCAGTTGATCGATAACCCAGTTATTGTATACCCCCAGCGATGCAACATCTGTCACGGTGTGCGTCGTGGTATTCCCTTTTACATCAGTCACTTTAAACATTCCTGCATAAACAGGAACCTGAAAGCGCTGTGTCGACTCAACTTCTTGCCCACCTACGGCTGAAGCAGGGTAATAACCTAGGAATGCGGTGTTTTTAGAGTTCCAGACAATCTCGCTATTATTTCCTGCTGTACCATCGGCATAAAACCAGGATGACGTTTTTCCTGTTTCTCCCGCTTTTCCTACCAAAGCAAAATAGTTCTCGCTCGCGGAGATCCCTTTGGTTGGATCGCCCAAATCAAGTGTTAACGTTCCTCCTGAACTGGCTACTTGCCCCATTCTGGAATTGACATACTGCATGTCATGAATATCGCCGGTATTTACGTAATACGTGATTGCTTCACCTGTAACCGGATCAATAGCCCATGAACCAGAATTGAAATTTGATGAGGTATAAACAGGAACCGAAATATATGAACCGGGGATATTGGTATCAGGTACCAGTACCGCCTCTGTCCTGGATCCTGTATTTAATCGCTCCCAATCTCTTGATCCCGAGACAATTAGGCCAAAATCAACCATTTCTTCGTACGTCAAAGATGTCTGGTTATTTTTACCTTTATTTATCGTCGCAAGCGACCCGCTAAGAGTATGAGATGCGCCATTAGAGACCTCAAAAGAGCATACTGCATTATCACAATCTACGGGGTTAAAATTTAAACTCGATACATCATTAGCATATACCCAAGCACTAGCTCCCAACGCCGCCAAAGCTGTTACTGTACAGATCGAACGTTGCCCACTTTTTTTCCTTGTGGTCATAAGTTCAGAAACGACAACCCAGCTTTCTGCTGCCTTATTCCATAAGACACGAAAGACACGATTCATTTAAACAACCTCGTAAAAATCAATTATATATAAACGCCAACCAACTTATAGAATATTTACTTTGGAAAAAATATACTAAGAGTGATTTATGATACCGATCATCTACTGGCAACATAAAAAGGTAAACAAAATGCATCTTAACTATTCTTAAATTTCCTTAAATGACATTACTAATATATTTAGTTAAATTTAAGAGTTAAAAACACAACATCAAAAACATAATCAAGATATTGTTTTTAAAGAGAATAAATTAAAAGCAAAAGAAGTAGCATGGAGCATACCAGAGATAGAAACATCTAGTATGCATTAGGGGAAAGAACGAGATTTTTAACGGTAGCAGAGAAATACGGGGCGTTTGCCTACTGAGAACATAAAACTATCTGAGCCCTGTGGTAGGACAGAATAAACGACATTTTTTTCAGGGTAGATGTAAAAATCCGGAAGTAATTCACTAATTGCCTCATCAGAGACAGAGTCATCATTTATAATATTATTCACTTTGACTGATGTAAAACTGAAAGAGTCTTTGTTTTCAGTCCATATATAAGATACATCCCTTCTGATTGCACCGATAACTTTATCATCTTTAGAATAAGTACCATTAACTGTGACGACGCCTGCTTGTTCATTCAAATTATACATAAAATCCAGCGTCAGGTTGGCACGGATATTATTGTGGTAAACAACTACTGAGGCTGAACATACTTCCGCATCATCCCCACTCTCTTTTTTCAGACTATAAAACCATGATAATGTTACGCCTGCGACAAACAGAATCAAACAATATACAACCACCGTCCTTTTAGTCACTTGTTATCTCCCGAAAATAGAGGGTGACGCATCCTGAATGTGAAGTATTCTCATAAGGTTCTTTACAGATGAATGCTGACAGGGCAGGCATTGAGCTGGATGAAAGAAAATAAATCCATGGATATTTCTTACAATCAACCCCTGTTTGCTTAATCATATTTTTGAATTTTATAAAATTACCAAACCTTTTAATATCATCATTTTTGGATAAGAAATGACAGCCATTCTCTATTGAGTTAATGGTATATGTACTAAAGAAGTTTTTTTCTACGTCACTATTCCAGGAATGCTGAATTAATAAAACACCGAGACCAAATGATATTAGCATCAATATTAACGGTACAATGAGGTTATAGCTCCACCCTTTCTTATTATCAGTTTTCAACTGCAGGGTTTCAGTAACGGAAATTTCTGCTTCAGGGGAAAAATGTTTATCCTGGAGCTCATTTTTAACCGATTTTTCACTTGCTTCTGCTTCTGCTTCTGCTTCTGCTTCTTTAGGTAAAACCTTAGTAACCTTCACACTACTATCAATCTGGAAACCCTTTCGAGGAACTGTTGAAACCAGCGTATCATTGGTTTCTCCCGTTGTTCGTAGTCCACGACGAACGATTGATATATTCTGATAAAGCGTATTTGCCGGGACAAGCATCCCATCTTCAGCCCAGACGAAAGTGAAAAAATCTTTTTGAGGAACTATATTTGGAAAAGATTCCAATAACAGGACCAAGCAACGACTAGCTGGCGCTGTCAGCATTGCGCTCAGATCAGGGTTACTCACCGATACCAGCTGGTTTTTGTCTGGATAGAATTTAATATTATCGTTAATAATCCAGAACATATACTGACACCATAAATATAAATTAATAACATTATACTCTGTATTATTACGTTGTCAAAGCCACGTGAAAAAAAATTGAGTATGAATTAAGCGATACAATGCCACATCTAGCACATAAAATTTAATAAAGAATTACTAAGCGAGAATGATCTGCTCTTATATAACCCATGGATAACATTATTATTTAAGCCATCTATCAGATGGTTGCTTTCTGTTAATCAAAAATACTTTAAGGAATATTTTAATTATTCATCAAGGGGCATCCATCTTCACGATGAATACCCTAGTGTGAAAAAATAAGTCATTCTCGCGCATCGTCAGAGATAGAATTAATTCAAAAGAGTAATTGTTAAGCGTATAAATTTGGTCAGTATTCGCACGAACCTGAACTGTTCCAAATCTTGATAACTGCCTTCAACTTCAGATCTCATCTTTCCGGATAAGCTACTACGCAACTGCTCTGGAGTAACGGTAGATAGGTCGATAATGCCTCTATCTACCGCTAACACCTCATCTCGAGATTGCAAATTCCAGGCAAGAATATATGCTTCTGTACTATCCTCAATATCATCTATATTTTTCCCATACTTTCATCTTCTAAAGAAGCAATGGATATTTTAGAAAATACTAAAGCAATAGTGTGAAAAATGAAAAAAAGCAACAATAATTAAAAAATGAGTTAAAAGGGTTTGATGCTTTCATAAATAATGTTAATTTCGCTGATGTAAGTATAAAAACCGGCTAACTATGTATCCGACTTGCGAAAAGGCACTCCCTTATTAATACAATTTTCCCAAGCATTCATTGTCCGAAAAAGTATTTTTAAATTTTTACACCCTAATTTTTCTAAGGCACTCAACTTCTGAGCGCTAATAGTTTTATGACTTATTTTAAACATAAACTCCATTTCTTTTGGAGTCATGCCATTGAATAATAAAAAAAGCGTATTTAATTCTGAACTTGACAACATCCCCTTTCCTTTACCCTGAATACATTCATAGTTCATAATTAAGTCATGGATATTTCTTAAAGGTAATGATTTTGAAATAACAACCTTTCTTGTCCTGCAGAAAGAAATGAAATTACTCTTGTGCTGGTATATTTCACTTTTCTTCAAAAGAAAAATTGAATCACATCCAGAGTCAAGAACGGTATCAAATTCAAAAAATGATTTTTTATTATAGAACAATAAAAAACAACGCAAACCTAAACCACAGTATTTGTCTTCAGATATTATATCAATAAACATTTTATTCAATACTCAAAAACCATTACTTCATCTTTGTTTGTAAATATAATAGATAATTACAGATTCAAACAAAATAGGATTTAAGAAGTTCCCTCGTTTCTTAATAAGATATAAGATTATTTTCCTAAATTTAAGATAGCATACTACAATTAAGGTTATTTAAGAGCATTTAAGAAACCCGCTTAAGAAAGCAAGCAGATTTTTTGCTTTCTATATATTGAACATTCAATACTCGCGATAATTCCAGCCCCCCCTTTCACAATCTATACAGTTCAAATTCTCTCGCGTCACATACCTTCAATAGCTTTACGCACATATTCTCATGCGTGGCCGAACACCGTACACCTCGAATGACCGAATGAACTGTCGGTAAGGTACAAAAAGGGTCAGTAGTTCACGCGAAGATATTATTTCAATCAACACGTTGGCCAGTCTGTCTGCATGTGATTCATCTAGCAAAGGAACCCAGAAAAAATAGAAATTCGGGTGTAAGATATAAACCGTTTCTCTCAGTACAGCTTGACGTTTACGGGCATCACACCTCTGCTCTCATCCATGAATAGTGAATCGCTGAACGTATCAATGTGGCCGCAACTACCCGCAAACTCGGTCATTAGAAATCGTAAACTTATGGCTGGCGTAAAGAACAACATCAACTCCTGACAAGCTCTGAGCAAAAGCAGGAACTTGCCGCCAAGAATACCAGACTCAAATACCTGCAGGCTAAATATGACAAAGAAATGACTATTCTCCAAAAGGCCCGACATACATCGCGAAGCCCTGAAGTTAAGTATATCTGGTGTCGACGTCACCATCTGCTGGACCGACGACAGCAACTCCGCCGGATCTGCAATATGTTACAAATGGCCCTACGGCGGCATAAACTACACAGTCGCATAAGCGAACTAGGTACTGTTAAGGCAATGCGTGCGCGGAAAACATCTTCCACTAGCTGAGTGTCAGAATATATCCACGGGGAAGGTGTTATCAGCCAGAAATGATAAGAGCTATGGTATTTAATTATATCGAGTGCAATTACAATCGGTGGCGTCGTCACAGTGCCCATGGTGATTCAAATTTGAAAACAAGAACCTTAATTACGGCCATGCCCACATAATGCAGGTAGGGTCAGTCATATCCGCTTCACGTCCTAAGATATTCGACAAGCGTTTTATGGCATCAGTTAGGGCAAGTATAGCGCTTCAACTGCCAGCAAAAATCTCACTTCGTCTTAGCGGACTTTGGTCTTCCAGCAGAGATAAATTATCTTTACCCATTTGAATGCCAAGGCCTAGATCGCTGATTGGTGATTGGTGATTGGTGATATTTTCCTCTCTGTCCATTACAGTACAACCTGGCCCAGTTTGATGAGTTAACCGTCTCTTAGCAGCCCATTCAATCAAGATCTGTCTGGAAAACCTGGCACTTTGCCATCACCACCGAAACCAAGTTTTTTGGCTACTTTGTTCTATCACAGATCGTTATATACCTATTCAGCAAATTGGTAGTCATTCTGGTGGTCTTGACAAGCAGTGAATTCAAGTTTAGCTTACTTATTAGCCAGTTATTGGCTACGGCGATCCCAGTCAGAGGAGCCAAATTTAAGAAGCCTGCTTAGGAAACTAAGCGGTTTTTTTGCTTTTATACTCCCGCATTTTCACGCGCTATCTGCAGAAAAGCCTGTACAGCCCCCTTATTCTCTTGTTGCCTGCTGATGAGCATCAGATTCGCCGACAGTTCCGGCGCATCCAGTGGGCGGTATACCAATCCAGGAATATTCACATGCTGCAGAGGATCGGGCACCAGCGCCAGCCCCTGGCCGGCGGCGGCGAGTGCAAGCACGCTTAGGGTACTTGCGGTGCAATGGGCGATATGCGGAGCATGGCCCATAATTTCGGTAAGTGCGGTGTAAAGCGACTCATCAGCCCCATGCGCGTCATAAAAAATGAGTGGCTGCTCGGCGAGCATATCGATTGTCAGCGACGCCCGTGCGGCCAACGGGTGGTCGTCAGCCATCGCCACTTGCCGGTGCCAGACACCGATCTGTTCAGCCATTAGCGCGGCATCATGGATTTTGTGGTGATCGGGGGTATAACCCACATCGAGCTGTCCCGTCAGGATAGCCTCGGCTTGCAACAACGGTGCGACTTCATTCACAACCAGTTCGGCATCAGGGTAGGTTCGGCGAAAAGCACGCAGATCGTTGGTGAGCTTGCCGCTAAAGACGGCATTACCGGCAAACCCCACGCGTACATGACCCGTTTCACCACGTATTGAGCGCTGAACGGTCAGTCGGGCGTGTTCCGCTTGCTCCAGCGTGCGCTGCGCCTCGACCTGTAGTAGCCGCCCGGCGTCCGTTAACTCCACTTTGCGGCTGGTGCGTACAAACAGCGGACCACCGAGTTCCTCTTCCAGGGCTTTGATTTGCATACTCAGCGCAGGTTGGACGATATGCAGGCGTTGAGCTGCGCGACCAAAATGGCCTTCTTCGGCAACAGCCAGAAAATAGCGCAGATGGCGCAGATCCATATCGTTACTCCGTCATCAAATAAAATGATTAATCAGTCATATCTATCTATTTGAGTTTATCTCCATTGGGGATGAAACTGAAATCCAATCCCGTACCGGAGTACATGTTATGCAAAACTATTTGGACGACCGTCTGCAAATTACCGATCTTCTCACGGGCTGGATGCACCGCGATCTGGGGGAATGGCAGCAGCTGCGCAACCTTTTTCACCCGGACGGCACCATTGAAATCACGTGGTTTGAGGGCCTCGCCAGCGATTTCGTTGAGGGCTCAATGCGGATGGGAGCGTCAGATGTGCGCACCAAGCATCTGATTGGCACGCCGGTAGTGACCTTCAATGGCAACGCGACGAGGGCTATTGTCGAAACCAACGCAATGATTATCGCTGAGCACGTTAAGCTGAATCTGGGCTGCATTGGTCATAACCGTTTCTATGACATGGCAGAAAAACGTGACGGCGTCTGGAAGCTGTTCCATCGCCAGAGTATTTACGATATGGCCAGCTTTACCTTTCCGCTCGGAATGGTCGCGATTGACCAAAGTGCGGCAGAGAAATATCCGCGTGAATACGCCGCGCTGGCTTATCTGCTGGAAAAAAGTGGTTTTCCGGTTCAGCGCGTCTTTGCCACCCGTGGCAGCGATCTGGAACAACAAATGAAAGCAAGTGGTACACGCTGGTTAGCCGGGCAGACGGCCTGACAATTTCATCCGCCATTGACCCTTTTTCATCTCAGCAACGCAAAGGAAATGTATGCGCCCCAACAAAATATACGGAAAATATCTGGCAATGCTGTTCATCGCCCTGCTGCTACCGACCACGGTTTCGGCTACACAAATCCTGACATACAGTGATCATGAACCGCTAGGTGGGATGCGCACTCGCTTTCTTAACGACGTGCTCTTCCCCGCCATTGAGAAAGAGTCAAACGGACGGCTGAAAATAGAGGCGCGCTGGAGCGGTGAGCTCAGTAACAGCTACGATGCATTACGCAACGTCGGCAACGAACGAAAGGTGGATATGGCGACTGTCGTACCTGAATACACCGCCGACGCGCTGCCCCTGAATCAGATATTTAAAAGCTTTCCCGTCGGACCGGCCAGTGAACAACAGGTGGCCTTCTTCCGCCACGTCTACGCTGACATCCCGGCATTTCCGGCTGAACTTGAGAAAAATAATGTGGTGAGTATTTTCCTTGCCACTGGCTATCCACTGGCCTTTTTCAGCGCTAAGCCCATAGCGACGTTGAGCGATATCAAAGGCGGCACATGGCGCTCTGCCAGCTTCTGGCACCGTGATTTTCTGCAAAACGCTGGGGCTAAACCGGTGACCATGCCCTGGGGTGAAAAGACCTATAACGCACTAAAAACGGGGGCAATCGATGGCATGATGCTGAACGTGGACAGCGGTTACGCTCTTAAAGCGTATCAGTTCGCACCCAATGTGCTTCTCGCCAAAAATCTGTGGCTGGGGCATCTCTATATTCTGACGATGAACAAAAAAACCTGGAACGCGCTTTCTCATGAAGATCAGGTCGCCATTCAGCGTGCGGCTGAAACAGCGTATCAATCTCTGGGTTCAGTCATGGACAGGTGTTTTAACACCCAGATAGACGATTTACGCCAGGCTGGGGCCTCGGTACGCGTTCTGCAATCGCAGGAGGTTGCACAGTGGAACACCGCCACCCATTACCGGGCTGCGCAAACCAAGTGGGTCCACGAGCAGGAAGCGAAAGGCGTCAAAAACGCAGGCATGGTGATGAAACAAGTTAGCGCCATTATGGATGAAACCCTGTCACAAAAAGCGCGCGTAAAACGGTAGTTATCCATGAACTAGT
>NZ_SZWV01000034.1:140890-144481 GCF_005280945.1 Citrobacter sp. wls718 | reverse complement strand
GCAGGGAGTCTCACCCTCTCTCTACCCGCCACTTTTCGCCGAGTAAACCCCACATCACACCGTTGTTTAAAGTTATGTAAATGTAAATCGTTTAAACTTTGCCATTATTGTAAGTGCTAGTGATTATCATTTATTGTACGCGGGCCAAAAGAACGAGCGCCTGCTCGGGTCACTGTACGTTCCAATTACTCTGGGATATAAACGATGAATGCTCTGCCTCGCACCGGACTGCGCCGTATCACGCTTGCATCTGCCCTGGTCCTCTCCGTCAGCCTGCCGGCTTTCGCACAGGATACGTTAACGCTTTATACCACCCGTGAACCAGGCCTGATCCAACCCCTGCTCGATAGCTGGACAAAAACCAGCGGTATAAAAGTGAGCACGGTGTATATCAAGGATGGCATGCTTGAGCGTGTTAAAGCGGAAGGGAAGAACTCCCCTGCCGACCTGCTGATGACCGTCGATGCCGGTAACCTCATCGATTTAGTCGAAGCGGGCGTAACGCAACCGGTAGAGTCCGATGCGCTGAAAGCCGCCATTCCGGCTAACCTGCGCGGTGCAGATAATCAGTGGTTTGCGCTTTCCATGCGTGCACGCGTGCTCTACGCTGAGAAATCGATGCCTATCGATAACTGGCATTATGAGCAGCTCGCAAGCCCGGAGTACAAAGGCAAAGTCTGTATCCGTTCCGGGCAGCATCCGTATAACACCGCATTGATTGCCGCCATGATTGCCCACCACGGTGAGGCCAAAACAGAAGAGTGGCTGCGCGGCGTGAAGGCGAACCTGGCACGTAAAGCAACCGGCGGCGATCGTGACGTTGCCCGCGATATCCTCGGCGGGATTTGTGATATTGGCCTCGCCAACTCCTATTACGTCGGTCATATGAAAAATGCCAAAGAAGGCACCGATGCACGTCAGTGGGGTGATGCCATTAAAGTGGTGAAACCGACCTTTGAGAAAGGCGGCACACACGTCAACATTAGCGGTGCTGCCGTAGCCCGTTACGCACCCAATAAAGCCGACGCCGTTAAGCTGATGGAATATCTGGTTTCCGCACCTGCCCAGCAACAATACGCGAAAGCGAACTTCGAATATCCGGTACTCAAAGGTGTAACGCTCGACCCGGTTATCAGCGCCACTATCGGTGAAATCGACGTCGACAAGATCCCGTTAACCGAAATCGTGAAGTACCGTAAACAAGCTAGTCTGCTGGTAGATAAAGTTGGATTCGATCAATAAACCGCTATTGCTTCCGACGTTACGCGGCCTGGTTTCCGGGCCGCAGTCATTATTAACGCCGTTACATCTTGGTGCCCTGTATATTGCACTCGGCGTCCTGACTCCTATTGTGGCGCTCATCTGGCAGGCCACACAGGCTGATTTGTCCCACTGGGATAATCTCATCACCTGGGTGTTGCCCTCTGCGTTAAAAAACACTGTACTGTTGTTGGCAGGTGTCGCGGTCATGGTCGGCGTGATTGGCGTTGGCAGCGCGTGGGCAGTCACTGCATGGGATTTTCCTGGGCGCAAAATACTGAGTTGGGCGCTGCTGCTGCCGCTGGCGATGCCGACCTATATCGTGGCCTTTGCCTGGCTCGATTTACTGCATCCCATTGGCCCACTGCAAACCTTCATCCGTTTTTTACTCGGTTTCGACAGCCCGCGACAGTTCCGCTTGCCGGATTTACGCTCCCTTTCCGGCGCGATCCTGCTGCTCGGTTTAGTGCTGTATCCGTATGTTTATTTAACCACTCGCGCCACGTTTATCAGCCAGCCCGCGCATTTGTTGGAGGCGGCACGTACCCTGGGCTGCAGCGCCAGCGGAACCTTCTTCCGCGTGGCCCTGCCAATGGCCCGTCCGGCGCTGGCGGTCGGGATCAGCCTGGCGCTGCTGGAAACGCTCAATGACATCGGCGCGTCGGAATTCCTTGGGGTACAAACCTTAACCGTCACCGTGTACACCACGTGGATCTCGCGCTCTGATTTATCCGCTGCGGCGCAAATCGCCTGCATGATGCTGATGTTTATCTTCTTTATCCTGACGCTGGAGTTTTACGGTCGCAGAAAACAAGGATTCAGCAGTCGCAGTCTGCGAGAAATTCAACCCACGCGCGTGCATGGCTGGCGCGGTTGGCTGCTCGGCGTGGTTATTTCGCTCCCGGTTGTACTGGGTTTCCTGGCCCCGGTATTGTTTTTACTGTGGGAGAGCGCCAAACGGTTAGGCGGTGAGAATCCGCTGTCCGCGTCATTACTTTCTGCATTGCAAAACACGCTATCGCTAGCGGCTGGTACCACGCTGGTGGTGATTTGCGTCAGCATGCTGGTGGCGTGGAGCGCACGTCGCAGCGCCGCAGACAACGCCATGCCCGGTTTTCGTCGCGGTGTGATGCGTCTGGCCTCGTTAGGTTACGCCGTGCCTGGTACGATTCTGGCGATTGGTTTTCTTCCCCCGGCGATGGCGGTTGACCGCTGGCTGGCCGATCTGCTCGACATGCGCGGTTTACCGCTGATGTCTGCCGGTATTTTGCTGATCATTTGCTGTGCGATGCGTTTTCAGGCCATAGCCATCGGCGCGCTGGATTCCGGGCTGGGCCGTATTCCTCCTTCCCTTGAGCAAGCCTCACGTTTACTGGGTGAAAATGGGGCCGGTACGTTTGCTCGTGTGCATTTCCCGCTACTGCGTCCAGCGTTGGTAAGCAGTGCATTGCTGGTGTTTGCCGATGCAATGAAAGAGTTGCCCACTACCCTGCTACTACGCCCGGTAAACTTCGAAACGCTGGCCACGCTGCTGTATGCAGAAGCGGCGCGAGGTACCTATGAAGAAGGGGCAATTGCTGCGCTAATGATTGTGTTAGCCGGCACACTGCCTGTTATTTTGCTGGTTCGTCATCAGATGACGCGCCGTGGTTGAGAGAGCAACAATGTCAGAAATCGCGTTACGACTCCAGGATGTACACGTGGCCTACGGCAACAGCCAGCAACCGGTGCTGACCGGCTTTTCAATGTCGGTGCGCAAAGGCGAAATCGCCTGCCTGCTGGGTGCGTCAGGCTGTGGGAAAACCACGGTTTTGCGCGCGGTCGCCGGATTTGAACGCCTGCAACGCGGAGAGATTTATGTTTCACAGCGGCGTGTTGCTGGCCCCGGCGTGCATCTGCCGCCGGAAAAACGGCATGTCGGCATGGTGTTTCAGGAATACGCGTTATTCCCACATCTGACAGCCCAACAAAACGTGGCCTTTGGTTTGCGCCGCCTGCCACGAGAAGCGCAACAGGCCAGAGTCACCGAGCTGTTAAAAATGGTTGAACTACACAGCCACGCCAGCCATTACCCTCATGAGCTTTCTGGCGGGCAGCAGCAGCGTATCGCCCTGGCCCGCGCCCTGGCGCCACATCCGGATATTCTGCTGCTGGATGAACCGTTTTCCAGTCTGGATAAAAGCACCCGCGAGCGTCTGGGTGGCGAGGTGCGGGATATTTTGCGCGCCGCCGGACAAACGGCGCTGCTGGTCACCCACAGTGAACATGAAGCGCAGTTGATGGCGGACCATATTGGTTTTGTGAAAATGGGTCAGTTTCAAACGAAGCACG
>NZ_SZWV01000034.1:91062-140869 GCF_005280945.1 Citrobacter sp. wls718 | reverse complement strand
CGGCCTGACGGTAACATACAGGCCGCGCGGGGTAGTGATTAGAATCTCTGCACCTGGCTGATATTCACTGGCATCCCGGAGCGGCGTTCCAGCGTTGCATTAGCACGACTGACGTCCACTCCCTCTCCGCCCACAAAACTGCGTAATGCCGGAGTCACCGGCAGTGGGATCTTTTTATCCGACTCATATTCGCTGCGGTTGCGTGACAACGGTTCATGAACTTCAACCCAGCGGCTACCGTCTGGCTCAGTGCTGTATTTAACAGGCCGGTCGATAAGTTGAACCCGCGTTCCCACCGGCACGGTATCAAACAGGTATTTAATATCGTCATTGCGCAGGCGAATACAGCCCTGGCTGACCCGCAGCCCAATTCCGAAATTAGCATTGGTGCCGTGAATAGCGTACAGCTTGCCAATATAAATGGCGTACAACCCCATCGGATTTTCCGGCCCGGCCGGAACAAACGCCGGTAAGCTTTCGCCACGCGCGGCGTATTCCCGGCGGGTATTTGCTGTTGGCGTCCAGCTCGGTGCTTCCTGCTTGCGCTGTACCGTCGTCACCCAGTTGCGCGGCGTTTCTCTCCCCGCCTGACCGATACCGATGGGTAAGATTTCAACTGTATTGCTGTCTTTGGGGTAATAGTAAAGACGCATTTCAGCGACGTTTATAACAATCCCCTCACGCACGGTGTCCGGCAAAATAACCTGCTGTGGCACCACCAGCGTAGAGCCCGACTTCGGCAAATAGACATCCACCCCCGGATTGGCTTCCAGCATATTGCTCAGCCCCTGCCCGTACTGCGCCGCAAATGCTTCCAGCGGTTGCGTATTGGCTGGCGGCACCGTAATAGTCAGCGGACTGCCGACCAGGCGGCTGCCCTCTGGCGGCAACGGATAGCTCACCGCCTGAGCTCCCTGGCCGGCAAGCAGTATGATAAGTGAACACAACAGTTTTACACGACGCATCATTGTCCTTTCCTTCGCCGCAGCAGATATCCGTTAATTATAGCTTTTTTATCGGGTTAACGGGGTTACGACGGACCCTACCAACAAGAACCCCGCCGTTAAGCGGGGTGCAGCTTGACTACGCTTCCTTACCGTCCGGAAGCACAATATTGCTGGCGGCTAAATGCCCCATATTGTTGTACATGGCGCAGGCGGCCTCAACGATCGGCATCGCCAGCGCGGCACCGCTGCCTTCACCTAAACGCATGCCCATATTGAGATACGGGTCCAGTTCCAGATGCGCCAGGGCGGTACGGGCACCTTTTTCGGCGGAAAAATGTGAAGGGATCAGGTACGGCTTAATCTCTGGCGCAATCTGACAGGCTGCCAGCGCAGCGGAATAAGAAAGGAACCCGTCCAGCAACACCGGCAGACCGCAGGAGGCAGCCCCCAGCATCACACCCGTCATCCCCACAAGATCAAAGCCACCGACTTTGGCCAGCACATCAATACCATCTGTGGGATCGGGCTGATTAATGGCGATCGCCCTACGCACCACATCCACCTTATTGCCCACCCGCGAGAGTGGCAGGTTAGCGCCAATCCCCACCACCGCCTCAGCATCACTGCCGGTCAGTACGCTAACAATCGCCGCCGCAGGCGTGGTATTGGCCATGCCTAACTCGCCGACGCCAAACAGCGTGACGCCCTCTTTCGCCAGTTCACGGGTATAGCGCATCACTTCCAGCAACAGTTCCTCGGCCTGAGAACGGTGCATTGCCGGGCCTTCAGCAATATTGCCGCAGCCACGCGCAACGCGCATATTCACCACGCCAGGAATAGGGTCAGCGTCAATCCCCACATCAATCACATGAACCTTTGCGCCAACCTGGGTCGCCAGTACGCAAACGCCGGTCGTGCCACGCGTCATATTTGCTGCCTGAATCGCCGTAACCACTTTCGGCGAAACGGCCACACCTTCATCCCAGACGCCGTGATCGGCGCACATCACCAGCATCGCTTTCCCCCCCACGCGCGGCACGCCCTTCAGGCCTGGCATACCGGCGAGTTGCACGGCCAGGGACTCAAGACGTCCCAGGCTGCCCGGTGGTTTAAGTAAGCCATCAATATGCTGCTGTGCGCGTAACATTGCAGCACTGTCGGGAGAAGGGATCGCGTGGAGTAAAGCGGATAAAGTCTGCATAAGGGTTCTCAATGTGTTGACTGGCTCAAAGCAGAGCCAGTAAGAAGATCAACTCGCCAAGTTCGATAGCCGCGCCAAGCGTATCGCCGGTCTGCCCACCTAACGTGCGTTTTAATAATTGCCCAAGAATGAAAATTGCCACCATCGTGACGACCAGCGCCGCCACTCCACGCATGCCGGGAAGCAGTACAGCAGCAAGGATCGCCGCAAGCCCCAACGTAACGCAGGTTTGTCGTCCGGTTACTTTGCCTATAAAGACATTTCCCAGCCCTTCTTCGCGGGCATAACGATGCCGGTACATCAGCAAAACTGCGGTTCCACGCCCTGCCACACAGGCTGCAGTCAGTGCAGCCAGCACTGGCGTTCCGCGTAAAGCCAGTTCGCTCACCACCAGCACTTTAGCCAGCAGAACAAAGATCAGCGCCAGTCCGCCGTGGGTCCCCAGGCGGCTGTCGCGCATTATTTCCAGCATCCGCTCGCGCCGACGAGCAGAAAACACGCCATCACAGGTATCCGCCAGACCGTCAAGATGAAAACCGCCGGTCAGCAGCGCCAACGTCAGCACGCTAAACAGCGCTGCCAGCGGGATACCGCACCAGGTTTGCAGCGCCATGAAGACCAGTCCCGTCAACCCTCCCAGCACCACGCCAATCAGCGGGAACATGACGATGCCGCGCGAGTATTGTTCGAACTCCAGTCCTTGCGACCAGCGTGCAGGAACGGGCAAGCGACTGATAAAAGAGAGCATTGCCCAAAACAACTTACTCATTTAATTTTGACTCCAATTCCAGATACCACCAGCCAGACCTCATCTGACGCTGCCGCCAGACGCTGGTTTACCCGCCCAGCAATATCGCGAAAATGCCGCGCCAGACGATTTTCCGGAACAATCCCCATCCCCACTTCATTAGTCACCAGCACGACTTTTGCCGGGCAACGCTGACAAGCGTCAATCAGCACACGGATCTCATCCTCAATGGACCGTTCCATCGCGGCGTAGTCCCAGCCATCCGGTGAACTGTCGCCGCCTAACGCAAACAGCTGGTTCGTCACCATCGTGGTAATGCATTCCAGTAAAATCGCCTCGTGCGGATCGTTCTCGGCCGTAATCAGCGCATCCAGATGTTGCCAGCGCTCGGCTGTACGCCAGTGCGCAGGGCGTCCATCACGATGGTGCTGAATTCGCGCCGCCATCTCCTCGTCGAAAATCTGCGACGTCGCGATGTACAGCACGTTTGGGGAGTCCGCGATCAGTGCCTCTGCGTGACGGCTCTTGCCGCTACGGGCACCACCGGTAACCAGAATCATCATACTGGCTCCTGGTGTTGCTGCATGATGGTATAAATTTTCTCAATATCGATGTGTTGCCGCATCGCATCCGCCAGCAGATCAAACTGCTGTGATTTATATTGCGCGTAATGGAAGGTTGAATCCAGTGGTGCTAACCCTTTGCGCACCCGCAGGCCATTCACCAGCGCGCGCGTGAATTCATCGCTGTCAAACAAGCCGTGGAGATAGGTGCCGAACGCCAGACCGTCGTGAGTCACCGCGCCATCAGCAACGTTACCACCCTCTTTTTGCAGCGTCATCACCGACCGACACTCCCCGGATAACACCGTTTCACCCATATGAATTTCATAGCCGCGAACAGCTAACCCTGAGGCGTCTGCCAGCCAGTCCGGCAATGTGGCCGACATTTGCCCTTCAACCAGGGTCGTGGTTTTGTGCTGCGCAAAATGGGTAACGGTATCGAGCAAGCCAAGGCCCGGCAGCGTTCCCAGGCCCGACTCCACGTCATCGATAATAGTCTCGCCGAGCATTTGATAGCCACCGCAAATCCCCACCACCGGCACATTCTGACGATGTAGCTGCAACACGCTGTGCGCAAGACCGCTTTCGCGAAGCCAGACTAAATCGCCGAGCGTATTTTTACTGCCCGGCAAAATCACCAGATCGACGCCTGCCAGCTCTTCCGGGTGCCGAACATAGCGCACCCGAACGTCCGGCTGGGCGGCCAGCGCATTAAAATCCGTAAAGTTGGAAATATGCGGCAGTTGCACCACAGCAATCTCGATATCGCGTTTGTCGGTGCGTAAATACTTCCCTTTTTGCAGCGCGACGCCATCTTCATCTTCGAGATCAACATCCAGCCACGGCATCACGCCGAGTACGGGAACGCCGGTCAGCACTTCAATTTGTTCAATACCGGAATAGAGCAGCGCCACATCGCCACGAAATTTATTGATAATCACGCCTTTTACGCGCGCGCGTTCATGATCATGCAGCAGCGCCAGCGTGCCATAAATCGAGGCAAACACGCCGCCGCGATCGATATCCGCCACCAGCACAACCGGGCACTGCGCCATCTCCGCCATCCCCATATTGACGATATCGCGATCGCGCAGGTTAATTTCAGCCGGACTTCCCGCCCCTTCCAGCACAATAACGTCAAATTCCTGCGCCAGGCTGTTATAAACCGAAATGATCTGCTCGCGCAGACGCGGTTTGTACTCGTGGTAACTTACCGCATCCATATCGGTCGCCACTTTGCCCATCAATACCACCTGCGCTTTGCGGTCGCTGGTCGGTTTCAATAGCACCGGATTCATACGTACATCTGGGGTGATCCCTGCCGCTTCAGCCTGGAAAATTTGCGCACGCCCCATCTCTTTCCCCTCAGGCGTAATACCCGAGTTCAGCGCCATGTTCTGCGATTTGAACGGCGCAGTACGTCGTCCATCCTGATAAAAAATACGACACAGCCCGGCGACTAATACGCTTTTGCCTACATCAGATGCCGTTCCCTGCAACATTATTGCCTGCGTCATGACGCCTCCTTCAGTGCGTTCTCTCGCATACAACGATAAAATTCAGCCTCTGTTTTACACAATGGAAAGCCTAGCTCTGTGTGCAACTTCACCAGCCAGGGCTGAGTTAATCCTGCTTGTTCAATAAGGTCCGTGCGCGCGAATACCTCACCGGGGGTGCCGTGCATCAGCACTTCTCCCCGGCGCAAAACGTAAACCGCGTCACTCACTTCATAGATAAGATCGATATCATGGCTGGAAATAACCACATGATTTCCCTGCGCCACGATCCGTTTAATAATCTCAATCATTTGCGTACGGCCCGAGGGATCAAGGCCCGCAGTCGGTTCATCCAGCAGCAAATACTGCGCCTGCAGTACCAGCGCGCCAGCGATCGCCACGCGTTTTTTTTGTCCGTGGCTTAGGCATTGAATAGGCTGATGACGGAAATGTTGTGCATCCACCAGCGTCAGGGCATCTTCCACCCGGCGAGCAATTTCTTTTTCATCCACGCCAATATTGCGCAGGCTAAAGGCGATGTCGCTGTCGATATCGGTATAAAAGATTTGCTGATCGGGGTCCTGAAATACGGTCGCCACCTGCTGACGCAGTGCCAGCAGGCCTCGCTTGCTGTAATCCAGCGGTTTTCCTTGCCACATCACCGCCCCCTGCTGTGGACGCAGCAAGCCACTCAGGTTCATAAACAGCGTGGATTTTCCGCACCCATTGGCCCCCACCAGTCCAGTGACGGCCTGCGCGGAAAAATCCAGCGTGAGCCCTTTGAGGACCGGGTCATCCTGATAGCGAAACCAAAGCGCTGAGGTGGCAAGCATACTTATCCTTACAGGTGAAAATCACCCTGATACAGTTTGATATCCAGTGTGGTGGTCATTTGCTGATAGCGGATTAACACACGCGTAAACAACAGCCCCACCAGCATTGCCAACGAGCGATAGCTCAGCGGCACGCTACGATAACCAAAACGCAGCGTTTGCGCGCGGTGAATAGCGAGCGCTTCGTCTAAAAGAATAAAAATAAATCGCCAGGTCAGTAGGATCTGCTCAGTCAGCAGGCGCGGAACGCGCGCCCATTTCAGTAAAAGAATTAATTGCGGGAACGGCAGATTAAGTACCAACCAAAAGGTGGATGCCAGCGCCGCCAGGCTTCGCCAGAATGTTGCATTGGCAGTGAGTACACCCGCTTCGGTGACGCCTAACCAGTAGCTACCCACCGGCAGACTAACCAGTAAGCTATGCGGATCGCGACTCACACTGAATAGGATCGTCACTACCCCGACCAGCAAAAAACCAAACGGCAATGCCATCCAGCGACACCAACGCCAGAAAGAGATGCGCAGCAGCCAGCAGCTCAGTGCGGCAATGAGTAACAGCTCGATACCCTGCCCCAACGGAGGCAGGGTAAACGCCAGAATCATCATCACTAACCACAGCAGAAATTTGCGCTGCGGTGTGACATGAAACCAGCGGCTCTGGTAGCTCAGCCTGTCAAGACCGGTCATCACGGCGTTGTCTGCCCTTGGTGTAACCCAGAATGTAGAAAATTACCGCTGCACCGAGCGATCCCTGAAGCGTAAACAGCAGACTTTCAATTTCACCACTGGCTGGCTCATACAGCGGCTGGAACCACGGCTCATAATGCGGAGCGATGGCCTGAATCTGGCTTTCCGCTTCGCCATCTGATCCTCCGTATTCTCCTCCGTGGTTGATGAAAAATGGCAGGACAACCAGCCCAATCACCATTGCTAACAGAATCAGCGTCTTTTTCATGGTTAATGTCCTTGTGCGGTGATGAGCTGCCGTTTGGTGAGCTGGTCATAAATCATCACCGTGAGCAAGCCTTCTGCGATAGCGATTGGGATCTGCGTCAGGCAGAAAATCCCCATGAACTTGATGATGGAGCCCGTAGCACCTACGGACGGGTCCGGGAAAGCAACACCCAGTTGCACCGACGTCACAAAATAGGTCACCAGATCGGCCAGCATGGCGCAGAGGAAGACGCAGACATCACGACGGAACCCCGCACGGCAAGCCATTTTCCACACCATATAGCCGACGACCGGACCAATAACCGCCATCGACATACCATTAGCACCCAGCGTGGTCAAACCGCCATGTGCCAGCAATAATGCCTGGAATAACAAAACGATGGCCCCGAGAATGGCCACCACGCCTGGCCCGAACAGAATCACCGCCAGACCGACCCCGGTCGGATGCGAACAACTCCCGGTAACAGATGGAATTTTCAGCGCTGACAGCACGAAAATAAACGCGCCACACAGGGCCAGTAACACTTTCTGGTGGTTATCTTCCTGCACAATTTGGCGCAGGCGCACCAGCCCATACCACAGGCAGGGTAAAAACAGCAGCCACCAGGCCAGCGCCCACATCGGCGGTAAAAAGCCTTCCATAATGTGCATAGCAAACGCCTGCTCAGGCACAATCATCAGTAACAGCGCCGCAGCCAACCCGCTGAAAGACAGCTGTTTTAGCTGGTGTTCAAGCTTCATCTTTCATACTCCCACTGTTTATTGACCAGAATGGTCGAGAAATACGGCAGCGGCTGATCGTCACTCACTTCACTGAGTTGGCGCCAACACTGCTCACCCGGTAGCGTGGCTTCGGACATCATTAACGCGCAGTCCAGAATGCCTTCTTCTTCTAGCAACGCCTTGATACGTGCAAACCGACCGTAGACCTTCATCAGCACCAGGCTGTCATGCTGCTTTAACGCCTGCCGGATTTCTGCCTCCGGCGCAGTGCACGAGACGACCGCCAGCGACTGCTGTTCCATGGCGAGCGGCGTTTTTGAGCGCGCGGCAATCGCAGCAAATGAGGTCACGCCGGGGACGATTTCTAACCAATCAGGATTACCAATACGCTGGAGTAAAAAGACCCAGGTACTGAACAGCATGGCATCGCCGAGGGTGATGAAACCGACCTGCTTGCCGGCCTCCACTTCCGCAACCAGTGCAGCGGCAACCTCATCCCAGACGGCTTCTTTTTCGGTACTGTCGGCGCTCATCGGGAAATGGCAGCAGCGAATTTCAGTCTGCTCACCGACATATTCCCGAACGATAGACAGCGCCAGGCTGTCGCCACCTTTACGCCCGGCGGGCGCATAGAGAATATCCAGCGAGCCGAGCGTGCGCGCCGCGCGCACGGTTACCAGATCGGAGGCACCTGGCCCAGTGCTCAATGCATACAATTTGCCACTCATGCTGCTTCCTCCAGCGCCACGCTCAGCGCCTGCTGTAAATGTGCCACGAACATGGCGCGTACCGCCGGGTTCTCACCCAGACCACTCAGCCACGGCGTGGCCGGAATGCCTGCCGCATTAAATAATGTTTTCCACGAGTCGTCTTCGTCGGAGGCCATATCGTTGATAGCGTGGTCACCCGCAACCAGCATTAATGGCATAAGATGCACCGCTGTTATCCCTTCGCGACCTAAGCTGTCGATAAGAATATCCACTTCCGGGTAGCTCTCTACTGCACCAACTCGCGCCGGGAAACCCTGCGCGGTCATCATGTGATCGAGGCAGGCATAAGCGGCAAAGGCGTGATGGCTGGCCCCGTGCCCCATAAACACCACTTTTTCTCGCTCACCAAGCGACGGCATCTGCTGCTGCAGCGCCAGCATCAGTTGCGCGTAATCATCATGGCTGCTCAGCAGGGGAACCCCCAGCGTCAGGCGCGCAAACAGCGGGCGCATACTTTGTACTTCACGAACTATTTTTTCGTACTCGTCACCGTTAATGATGTGCAGCGACTGAATAGCCACATCCTGATACCCCTGCTCCGCCAGCTTTTGCAGGGCCTGCAACGGCGTGTCGATGTCAATGCCGTCGCGCTGTTTGAGCTTGCGGATGATCATCCCGGAGGTAAATGCCCGAAACAGGTCACGGTCAGGGCAACTGGCCGCAAGATCGCGTTCACAGGCCACAATATTTTTCTCACAGGTGTCGTGATAGCTGGTGCCAAAACTGACCACCAGAAGCGCCTTTTTCATCTCTAACTCCTTAAGCCACAGCCAGCCAGCGCGCTAAACGCGCCGCAAATGCGGCCTGACTATCCAGTAATTCTTCTCCCGTCACCAACGGTGCCGGACGTGTAATCACGATGCAGGGGATCCCGGCATCCAGACAGGGTTGTACTTTTTCCTGATAACCACCTTCCGCACCCGATGCTTTGGTGATGACCACGTCAGCCAGACACTGACGGTAAAAAGCGGCATTAAACTCAGCACTAAACGGCCCGCACAGGGCGAATATTTCGCCAACGCCAAATCCTAAATCGGCGCATTGCTGGATAACGTCAGGCACCGGCAGTACGCGGGCCAGCAGTGTTTTTTCCGGCAGCCCCGCGCGCCAGATAGCCAGATCTTTGCTGCCGGTGGTTAGCAGCACGCGTTCGCCAAAGCGACGCGCCACGTCGCAGGCTTGCTGAATACTCTGCACGGTATAAAGATGCGGATGCGTTAAGCCACTCAACTGCTCAGGGCGCTGATAGCGGCTCAGCAGCACGCCCGCCGCTTCACAGGCGCTCATGATGTTACGACTCACCACTTCGGCATACGGATGTGAGGCATCAATCACCCAGCGCGTACGGTTTTCCTGCAGCCAGGCAACCATGTGTTCCCGCTCCAGACGTCCGCAGCGCACCTGACCTTTAATATCGCCCGCCAGCTGTTTCCCCGTTGGGGTGGCTACCGACAGGGTATAAGCCACGTTCGCTGCATCCAGTTGCTGGCACAGCATGCGCGCATCGCTGGTACCGCCCATGACCAGCACATCACCGTAATTCACAGTACATAACCGCGTGGGGTGATCATCAGACCATCCTGAACGTAGGTCGTTTTGTTGCCGACAATCACCAGGCTGGTCATATCCACCGGTTCAAAGTCCATTTCGCCGAGCGTGGTCAGCCATTTTTCCTGTTTTTTACGTCCGGCTGACTTCACGATACCCACCGGTGTTTGTGCACTTTTGCTGGCAGAAAGCAGCTCAAAAGCACGTGCCAGATGCCCTTCGCGGCCACGGCTGCGCGGGTTATAGAAACAAATCACGAAGTCAGCTTCGCCCGCGGCCACAATGCGTTTTTCAATCACCGGCCACGGTGTTAACAGGTCGCTTAAACTGATATGGCAGAAGTCGTGCATCAGCGGAGCACCGAGCAAAGAGGCCGCGGCAATGCTGGCAGTCATCCCTGGAATTAGCTTGACCTCAACATCCAGTTTCTGCTTGCTGACCAGCTCAAGCACCAGCCCGGCCATGCCGTAAATTCCGGCATCGCCGCTGCTGATTAGCGCCACATTATGACCGGCCTGCGCCAGCTCAATCGCAGCCTGGCAGCGTTCTATCTCTTTGCACATCCCGGTTTTGATCACCTGCTTATCGCCGGTGAAGGCTTTTACCAGGTGAGTGTAGGTTTTGTAACCCACGATAATTTCTGCCGCTTTCAGTGCTTCAACGGCTTCCATGGTCATCATTGCCTGCGAGCCAGGACCAATTCCAATTACGGTTAACATCAGTGTGAAACTCCCAAAGTAATAGTGACGCCCTGTTCACGCAGGGTCTCGCCTAACAGTTGTCCATGGCTCAGCAGCCAGGCTGCAGGACCGGAGACGCTCCCCGTCCCGACCGTTTTACGCACAAACGATGAGGCAGGAAAACGGTGTTCATGCTCACGCAGCGCGTCAGCAGTAAAGGTTTCGAAAGGTACGCGACAGCAGGAAGCCAGTTGGATAAGCCCCTGTTCATCTTTTTTCAGCGTGATGCTGCCGATGGCTTTTAGTGCCAACGGATCGAGCCGTTGGGCTTCAAGTTGGCGGGAAAGCAGTTCAGCTAACAGCGGGAACGGCGTATCGCGACGACAGCCAATCCCGGCGACAACACGCTGTGGCACCAGCTTCCAGTGCGGAAGGGGCAACTCGGGGAGATCGGTCCGCAAGGTGATGCAAATCAGCGCATCGAGCTCAGGGAGTTGGTTCAGGTCAGTCACCGTGATGAAGCCACGACGATCGCAATGACTGACGTCCTGCGCCAGTTCGTCGTCCCACCACAGGCCAACCCGCTTGTTGCTGACCAGCATCTGATTAACGATTTTTACCACCGAACGGAAGTCGGTCATTCGCGCATTCAGTTGAAACGCCAGCGTATCAAGAGCCGCCATGTCATTCACATCCGTCGCCGTGGTGATCACCGGATCCGCACCCAGCATGCCCGCCAAGTAGCGCGCCAACGTGTTAGCGCCCCCCGCATGGCCCGACAGCAGGCTGATGACATGCTGCGCACGCTCATCGATCACGACCACCGCCGGGTCACAAAACTTGTCGTTAACCAGCGGGGCCAGCACACGTACCGCAATACCGGTCGCGCCGATAAAAATCAGCGCCGAATAGTTCGCAAACGCATCGCGGGCCGCATTGGCAAACCCGTTTTCGAAGGGAAGAAATCCCTCCTCCAGCAATTTTTCACTGGTGAAACAGGTCACCGGTAGCATTGCCGCCAGACGCTTCGCCAGCAAAACACCGCCGGGCGTCAGGCAGAACAACGCGATAGACTCAGGCTTTACGGTATTCATGGCTAAAGTCCGCCGCATAGAGTTTGGAGTAGTGATACTCCGTGCCCAGGAAGTTGCCGACCAGAATAAGCGCCGTTTTCCGGATCCCCGCATCGCGCACTTTGTCGCCAATATCCTCAAGGGTGCCACGTACGGTCTGGCTTTCAGGCCAGGTGGCTTTATAGATGACCGCCACTGGCGTGGTCGCCGGATAACCGCCTTCAATCAGACGCTCAGCCACCCGATGGATACGCTGGACGGAAAGATAAATCGCCATCGACGTCTGGTGACTGGCAAACGCCTCCAGTTGTTCGCGCTCCGGTACCGGCGTACGACCTTCAAGACGGGTAATGATCAGACTCTGCGACACTTCAGGTACCGTGTACTCGACGCCGAGTTCTGCCGCTGCCCCGAGGAACGCGCTGACGCCAGGCACCACCTGCCATTCAATCCCGCGTTTGGTCAGCTCTTCACCCTGCTCGCGGACCGAGCCGTACAGCGAGACGTCGCCGGTTTGCAGACGCACAACCGTTTTACCCGCTTTTACACCGGCTTCCATCAGGTCGAGGATCTGTTCCAGATGCAGTTCGGCGCTGTCGTGACACTCAGCATCAGGTGGGCAATATTCCAGCAGTTCGGTGTTAATCAGCGATCCGGCATAGATAACCACCTGCGCCTGCTGCAGCAACCGGTAACCTTTGAGGGTAATCAGCTCGCGATCGCCAGGACCAGCGCCAACAAACCACACACTACGGGGATCAAATATCTCAGACATGGTTTCCTTCCTTCTGACAGGCGATAACAAAAACGGGATTATTCGGTTTGAAATAGTGGCCACTGCCAAGCGTGGTCAGTGATGACACCTGCATTTGCAGGCAGTCCACACCCTGCACGCCAAGGTGCTCCAGATGCGCCAGCGCGGTATTCAGGTTTTCCTGAAGAATGAAGGTCATTACCAGCCGTCCGGCGGGATGCAGTTGACGCATCGACCAATCGATCAGGTCGGTCAAGTGACCACCACTGCCGCCCATAAAGATGGCATCAGCTTTTTCCGCGATGGTCATCGGCGCGATACCGGGATAAATATCAACGTTGGCGCAGGCAAAGTGCTGGCGATTCTCGTCCAGCAGCCTGAGTGCCGCCGGGTTACGCTCAATCGCCGTCACGCGTAGCGATGGATATTGCAACGCCGCTTCTATCGACACGCTGCCGGTTCCTGCGCCAATATCAATCAGGTGCGTGGCGCGGTGTAATTCAAGTTTTGAGAGGGCAAGTGCACGTACCGCTTCTTTGGTCATCGGCACCTTCTCTCCACGCAGAAAAAGCTCATCTTTCATCGAGGATCACCACTGCATTCATGTCATAGTCGGCATTAATTTCACTGAGCGGCAGGCAGTGGATGCGTTCATTTTCCATTGCCAGGTTTTCGCCAATCACCATCCAGCGATGCCCCTTACCACGGGCAATAAGCTGATGTGCAATTTCGCGCGGACCGCACAGGGCATCCGTGACCATCGCCACCTTGTTATGTCGTGCCAGTTCATCGAAACAGACGCTACGGCCGTGGCTACTGGTCAGCCACATGTCGTTCATATCAATACCGGACTGCGCGCACAGATATTGCACCGCACTGATGCCAGGAATAATGCGCACATGTTCAATGCCAAAATGCGCCACCATCCGGGTGCCAATGCCGTAGAACAACGGATCGCCAGAGGCCAGTACCACTACATGCTTCCCCTGATGCTCGCCAATCCAGGTTAATAACTCCGGGATATTGGCGCCAAGGGCAAACCGCTCGCCGGTAAAATCCGGGAACTGCTGCAAATGCCGTTTACCACCGACCAGCACATCCGCCGTGGCGACAGACTCGCGTGCTGCGGGCGTCATCAAATGCAACCCCGCGGGTCCCATCCCTACAACGGTAAGCATGTCATCTCCTGCGCAATCTCTGTGACCGGGCGGTTGCTGCCGAGGATCTGGTTATCAAAAGAGAACATGATGGCGTCGCAGGTCGGCGGATTTTTGGTAAAACGCAAAGTCTGCAGGACACGCATGCAGATACGTTTAGCCAGATGATCGTAAATATGCTGAAAACCGTAGGCATCGATGTGCTCCATCGCGGCTTCGGTGGTATCGCAGTCGCTGACCAACGTCAGTAATTCCAGCGGCGCACCGAGCAGCGCCAGGTGGGCGACCAGAGTTTCCATACGCGCGTCGGCAATATGGCTGTGGGTATGGAAAATACCCGCTGCAATTTTGATGAGCTTGCCCGGATGTCCGACGAGAACGATTTGTTTGAACCCAAGGCGGACGGCCTCTTCAATCATGTAGCCGACAAAGTTGCTCATGGTGACCACCACCTGCGTGTCAATCCCCATCTGTTCTCGGACAAAACGTTCGCCATGGTTACCCGGCACCAGCACCACGTGTTCAAGTCCCGCCGCACGTTTGATTTCCAACTCCAGCGACAATGAACGCTTCCAGCTCTCTTCCGACATGGGCGTAACAATGCCGGTGGTGCCGATAATGGAAATGCCGCCCAGAATACCCAGACGCGAGTTGTAGGTTTTCTGCGCCCGCTCTTCACCTTCCGGGGCAAAAATTTCAATCTGTGCCCCACGATTAGGGCCGATCGCCTCGCGAACCGCTGACTCAATAGTCTGACGCGGCGTGCGATTGATTGCCGAACTGCCTACCGGTAGGCCAATTCCTTTGCGGGTGACCGTGCCGACACCTTCGCCGCCCTGCAGCGCTATTTCGCCGCTGTCGTCTAGCGTCACACGAGCAAAAATCAGCATCCCGTGGGTGGCGTCCACATCATCGCCGCCGTCTTTACGAATAGCGGCAATCGCCTGCTGCCCTTCAATGTGCGGCGACTCAACGTTCAGGCATAGCGTGACCCCGGACGGGGTGACTATGGATACTTGATGGATCAAATGCTGACGCAATACCATCAACGCAGCGACTTTGGCTGCTGCCGTCGCACACGATCCGGTGGTGTACCCTTTGCGCAGCGCTTTACCGTTGTGCCATACCGGTGCGTCAAAGGGTTGGTCGCTCATCGCGCCCCCTGCATGTGGTAGAGCATCGCGTTGACGATAGCGGCTGCGACGTTGCTTCCGCCTTTGCGGCCCAGGGCAGCTATGGCAGGCAGATGACTTTTCGTCAGCGCATCTTTTGACTCCTCCGCGCCGACAAACCCTACCGGCACACCGACCACGCCGCTCACGGCAACATCATGTTCCATCAGGCGGAACAGCGCCGTCGGCGCATTGCCAAAGACAAACAGCTTTTCGCCCTCTTCCTGAACCGCAATGTCGACGGCGGCCATCGAACGAGTGATACCCTGTTCTTTTGCGGCGCGCACCACACGCGGGTCGCTGATGTAACAGCGGCATTCTCCGCCGAATTTTGCCAGCAACGTTTTGTTGATCCCGGAAAGGGCCATCGTAGTATCGGTATAAATCACGCTTGATCGGTTTAACGCGGCGCAAAACTGCGCCAGTACATCATCGGAAAACCACAAAATGTCCAGCCAGTCGAAGTCAGCGGTGGTGTGGATCACCCGCTTGATGATGGCCTCATGTAATGGGCTGGCAAACTGATAGTCCGGGCGGGTTTCACGAATAATGTCGCCAATGATGTCGAAACTTTTGGCTTCAATCGCCTGGGGTTGCTGAATGTATTGCATTGTTTTGTCCTCAGGCCACACCGACCAACAGCCACCGCAGCGCAATAAATAACGCCAGAGCCAGGGTCGATGCTACCCACATCAATCGTATCGTTTGGGAAATGTCGTCTACTGAAATGTCTCGTTGTGCATCACCGATCCACGGTTTCTCAACGCGCTCGCCAAAGTAGTCGTTAGGACCACCCAGTCGAATGCCTAATGCCCCGGCAACGGCCCCCTCGGACCAGGCACAGTTTGGACTGCTGTGGTTGTAGCGATCGCGCCAACCAATGTGTAATGCACCGAAGCCGTCTTTACGGCATAAAAATGCAGTGCACCCGAGCAACAGCCACCCCAGTCGGGCAGGAATCAAATTCGCGACATCATCCAGTCGCGCACTGACCATCCCGATAGCACGGTACTTTTCATTTTTATAGCCAACCATGGAGTCCAGGGTGTTCACCGCTTTGTAGGCCATCGCCAACGGGGCACCGCCGAGAAACAGGAAGAACAGCGGTGCAATGATGCCGTCCACGGTGTTTTCAGCGATGGTTTCCACCACCGCGCGATTGATCTGTTTCGGCTGTAATTGTGAGGTGTCACGCCCCACAATCCAGGAGAGTTTTTCCCGACTTTCTGTGAGATTATTGGCACGCAGTGGACGTTCGACATCTCGTGCGGCATTCGCCAGGCAGCGGCCAGCCAACACGGTAAAGATCATCCACACCTCGACGCCCCACCCTAGCCACGGATGAAGCGATTGCGCCAGCGCCAGTACGCCCCATGAAACGCCCCAGGTCACGCCGACCACCACAACCCACAGCACTGCGCCACCGATACGCAGCATGCCATCGCTATGGCAGTAGCGGCGCACCAGGCGCTGCACAGTGGTAATGAGATTGCCAATCCAACGTACCGGATGCGGCCAGCTCTGCGGATCGCCAATGATAAAATCAAGCAGCCAGGCGACACACCACGCGAGCAGTGTCATTTCACGCTCCTCGCGGCGTCCAGCCAGTGATTAAGCATCTCAGGACGCTGAGCAAAATGAACATGCAGGTAGCTGGCAAATGCATTGCCAACCTGCCAACCGCCAGACCACGCCTGTAATGTTTCGCCATCGCGAACTTTGCGACAGCTCATCACGGCCTGGGTTTGAGGGGTAAAATCGGAATAGTGAAATTCATGTCCGCGCAGCACGTCACCGGGCGCAGCGAGTAAGGTTTGTTGTTCGGCCTGCGCTTCACAATAGCCAAATCGGGTCAGACGTTTGCCCATTTTGCTGTGACCGGGAATAATATCCGCCATCGGCCAGATATCGCCGTTGCTGTCTTCCAGCGAACTCCCCAGGTACATCAGACCACCGCACTCCGCGTAAATCGCCACACCGCGCTGATGAGCCGCACGCAGTTGCGCCAGCATGGTGGAATTTCGGGCAAGCCCGGCTGCGTGCAGCTCAGGGTATCCGCCCCCTAGCCAGATCATCTGGCAATCAGGGAGACGGCTGTCGTGTAGCGGGCTGAAACGGACAATATTGAGGCCCGTGCGCGCCAGTAGCGTAATGTTATCCGGATAGTAGAAGTTGAATGCTTCGTCATCAGCAATGGCAAGCGTCAGTCCAGCTCCGGCATCGGCGGCAGGAAGCGCGGGCCATTCGCCCACCGGTGGGGTGTCTAACTGGCTTAAGGCCAGCAGCGCGTCGATATCTAACGTTTGCTCAAGCGTTGTAGCAAATTCCTGCCACGGCAACTGATTGACGATTGATTCCCGCGCGGTCACCAGTCCCAGATGACGCTCAGGGAGCGCCACGCCATCGACGCGGGGAACATAGCCCAATACCGGTATCGAACAGTAGCGTTCGATGGCGACTTTAAGTAGCTGGTAATGCGTTTCGCTGTTTACCCGGTTAACAATCACGCCAGCAATGTTCAGCGTTGGATCAAAATGCTGGAATCCCATCACCGTGGCGGCAATTGACGTTGAGACGGCTTTACCGTCCACCAGCAAAATGACCGGACAGCCCATCTGCTTCGCCATCGCGGCGGAACTGCAGTAATTGGGGTCCGTACCATAACCGTCATACAACCCCATAACGCCTTCGATGACGGCGATATCCGCATGCTGCATATGTTCGCAAAATAAGGCGTTCAGCGTGGAAGTGGGGAGCATGAAGCTATCAAGATTGCGGGAGGCTGTGCCAGATACGGCGGTATGCCAGCCGGTATCCAGATAATCAGGACCGACTTTGCAAGGCTGGACGCGCAAACCGCGTTTTTTCAGCAGACTCAACAAGCCCAGCGTTACCGTGGTTTTACCACAGCCGCTTCCGGTACCTGCAAGAACAAACGCGCGAAAATTGGCCGCCATACCCTGATCCTGTTCAGGGTGGTAGGGGTGTAGAGATACCCAGTCTTTCGACTGTATGCATCTGAGCAACCCACTTCCCACCGAAGTTGTTGGTAGTCACTGACAGGCAGGTCTTCTGGCTTAGCGTCATTCTCACCCGTCCTTCCCAATCTCGCGATCAGTGGTCTATACGGGGTCGTCAGCATCACAGCAGCGGGGGCTGCGGGGGATTCTCACCCCCTTCCCTACCACAAACGTGGTAAACCTGTCAGCTCAGGAGCAAATTCTATTAAGCTCCAGGCATGAGATGAATTAACACACCTCATGACAAAAATTCATTTAAATATCTTTTACGCTCATTCAGCCAATGTTATGGCGTCATTCAGCTTATTCTTAAGTTTGCATTCCGTATGAAAGCTTCAATTAATAATAAAGAAAGTCATTCACACAGACACTGTATCTCATCACAAAAATAAAAACTGGTGCAGTTTATCCTTCAGACACTATTACTTTGTTGCGCTATGACAATTTATTGTCTTCTATCCTTATTTTTCATTTTATAATGACGGACATACAATACGATATCAAAAATCGGCAATAGCAAAATATTGCTATTTATGCTGACTCTTCGGACGAAACAACACTAATTTGCTGGCGAAAAGCCTGCGGCGTCACCTGGTATGTCTGGCGGAAAACTTTGCAAAAATAACTGGTTTGCGAAAAGCCTAAATTTCGCGCAATACTGGCAATACTCCAGTCACTATGACAAAGCAACTCTTTAGCACTTGCCATTCGCTGTTGGTTTACCCAGGCATTAAAACCGATCCCCTGATATTTTTTGAACAGCTTGCTGAAATAGTACGGGCTGAGATAAACATGCGAAGCCACCTCCTCGAGACGAAGCTCATCCGACAAATGTGCGTCGATATAGCGCAACGCTTTTTTCATTTTGCTGTCATGCGGAGTCGGGCTACGGGTTGAACGCACCGACTCTGACTGCTGTGGACTGTCTTTAATGACAACGAAATTCAATTGTTTTTTAAGGCAATTTTCAACAATCAACTTCAGCAAATCTGCAGAGGCGATGACGCGAGAATAGTCCATTTCCGGAACATTACGAAATTCATTGAGCAGTTCGGGATCGGCTTGCCAGCGATCATCGACATTCAAAATATCAACCAGGCCTACGTCATTGCTTAAGCGCACCTGACCGCATAAAACAAAACCAACCAAGTGGCCTGCAATCACCAAAGGGATAGAAAAATCGGTAAGGCCAGCATGACAGCGATAAATACACGGCTGATCTGATTTTGATGCTTCAAGGCCCCCACAACGATCGCTCATACGGCATCGCGTGCTGTGCTGCGGATGCTGGCGCATCAACTGGCAGAAAGGGGTAAAATTAAAGAGTTCAGAAATTTCATCACCGTGAATATTGACAACCACAACGGCCAGACTGGTGGCCTGTGCAAAATCCTGTGCGATTTTATTAATGAGTTCTGAGTTCAGGGCGCTCGCAGAAATCATGATAAAACCTCTCAGTTAATTTATTGTTATAAATAAAAACACATTATTTACATTCACTTTTCATCTCGCTATTAGACGCAATGATAAAAGGTGTTAATGGACCATAACAAAAGTCTCCCATTGTGGGGAGACTTTTTAAGCTGTTCAGGAAACCGGATCACGAAATCAGTTTTTGCATTTCAGAAATAAACAATTTCCGTGAAGCTAGTTCTCATTTTCCTCCAGCTTACAAGTATTACACGGTAAATTTTTGCCAATAAAGTAACGATAAATTGCTGCCCCGGCGCACGCGCCGATGATCGGTGCCACAATCGGGACGATAAAGTATGGGATATCGCGTCCCCCCGTCATCGCAACATCTCCCCATCCGGCAAACCAGGCAAACAACTTAGGACCAAAATCACGCGCCGGATTCATGGCAAATCCTGTGAGCGGACCTGTTGATGCACCGATGACGGCAACCAGAATACCAATCAGCAATGGCGCGAGAGGACCTTTAGGCACCCCATTGCCATCGTCCGTCAGCGCCATAATCATACCCATCAGAATGGACGTGATGACCACTTCCACCAGCGCCGCTTGCCATACGCTAAGCGCAGAGGCCGGATAAGTACTAAAAATACTGGCCAGTTGCAGGCTTTCAAGACTGCCACGAACCATATGGTGCGCCGTCTCATATTCAATGAATAAACTGCCGTACAGCAAATAGGCCAGCAACGCGCCGCCAAAGGCACCCGCGACTTGCGCGACCGTATAGGGTAAAACTTTACGCCCAGGGAAACAGGCAAACAGCCACAGAGCGATGGTAATCGCAGGGTTGAGGTGTGCCCCGGATATTCCGGCAGTCAGGTAGACCGCCAGCGAAATCCCAAGACCCCAAATGATGCATATTTCCCATAACCCTAAACTCGCACCGGCCACCTTAAGGGCACTCAGGCATCCAATGCCAAAAAACAGGAACAGCCCGGTACCTAAAAACTCGGCAATGCATTGCGCTTTTAGTGAATCGTTCATTGTGACACCTTCTAAGCAGAGTTCGTGTCTGTACCAGCGGACTCCCTGCTGGCAGTAGAGTACTTCAAGGCTTACTATAAAAAGTGCCGTCGGCAAATTGTTGGCAATCTGAGCACTTCCACCTTTTTAAAATCGTGTAGTGATAACAAATTCTTGCTGTCAGCATTATTAAAACAGCTAACAAAAACGGGCATTAGCCCTATTAAAAACGCATTATAAAAATAATAAAATATTGCCAACAGCAGATTTCTGTTTTCAAACAAACATCACAATTTCATTTCCCCCGCATAGCAAATGATATTTATCGTGTCACTAGAAAAAATGTAAATCTGGTATTGACATAACCAAATTTTCACATCCACAAAATAATAAAAAACATTTAAAAACAATCAGATAAAAGAATATCAAGCAATTTTATATCACCGATCGCTTACTATTTTTTCACTCTCCGTTTCAAGTCAGCCATTCTTTTTCCTCGCTTCTTTTTATAGTCATGAAAATCGGAACAACCCAGGCGAGGTCTTTATGCAACAAGAAGCGTTAGGAATGGTAGAAACCAAAGGCTTAACTGCAGCCATAGAGGCCGCAGATGCAATGGTGAAGTCAGCCAATGTGATGCTGGTCGGCTACGAAAAAATTGGTTCAGGGCTGGTCACCGTGATTGTTCGCGGTGATGTTGGCGCGGTAAAAGCGGCAACAGATGCAGGCGCCGCTGCCGCACGTAATGTGGGTGAAGTGAAAGCCGTACACGTGATCCCACGTCCTCATACCGATGTCGAAAAAATCTTACCGAAGGGAATTAGCTGATGAGCAGCAATGAGCTGGTTGAACAGATCATGGCGCAGGTGATTGCTCGAGTGGCAACGCCAGAACACAAGGCTATCCCTGAAAATAATCTTCCAACACGAGAGACGGCTATGGCAGAGAAAAGCTGCAGTTTAACGGAATTTGTCGGCACCGCGATTGGCGACACCGTCGGTCTGGTGATCGCCAACGTCGACAGCGCCTTACTGGACGCGATGAAGCTTGAAAAACGCTATCGCTCCATTGGCATTCTAGGCGCCCGTACCGGCGCAGGCCCCCATATCATGGCCGCGGATGAAGCGGTAAAAGCCACCAATACTGAAGTGGTGAGCATTGAGCTTCCGCGAGATACCAAAGGCGGAGCAGGCCACGGTTCACTGATTATCCTCGGCGGCAACGATGTTTCCGACGTAAAACGCGGAATTGAAGTCGCGCTGAAAGAACTGGATCGCACATTTGGTGATGTCTACGCCAATGAAGCCGGTCACATCGAAATGCAATACACCGCACGTGCCAGCTATGCGCTGGAAAAAGCCTTCGGCGCACCCATTGGTCGTGCCTGTGGTGTGATCGTCGGCGCACCGGCATCTGTTGGTGTACTGATGGCCGATACCGCACTGAAATCGGCCAACGTCGAAGTGGTGGCTTATAGCTCCCCTGCCCATGGTACCAGCTTCAGTAACGAAGCCATTCTGGTTATTTCCGGTGACTCTGGCGCCGTACGTCAGGCCGTCATCTCCGCGCGCGAAATCGGTAAAACCGTGCTTGCGACCCTCGGCTCAGAACCGAAAAACGATCGTCCGTCCTACATCTGATACCCGTGAGGCTGATTCATGAGATCGAAAAGATTTGAAGCACTGGCGAAACGCCCTGTGAATCAGGACGGCTTCGTTAAGGAGTGGATCGAAGAAGGCTTCATTGCGATGGAAAGCCCGAACGACCCAAAACCGTCCATAAAAATCGTTAACGGTATGGTCACCGAACTGGATGGTAAAGCCGCCAGTGAATTTGATTTGATAGACCATTTCATTGCCCGCTACGGTATTAATCTGGCGCGCGCTGAAGAAGTGATGGCGATGGACTCGGTCAAACTCGCCAATATGCTCTGCGATCCTAATGTGAAACGCAAAGACATCGTTCCGCTGACCACCGCGATGACACCGGCAAAAATTGTCGAAGTGGTTTCGCATATGAACGTCGTCGAAATGATGATGTCGATGCAGAAAATGCGCGCCCGCAGAACCCCTTCTCAACAAGCGCACGTCACCAACGTTAAAGACAACCCGGTGCAGATTGCGGCCGATGCAGCAGAAGGCGCATGGCGTGGATTTGACGAGCAGGAAACAACCGTTGCCGTGGCACGCTATGCCCCGTTTAACGCTATTGCTCTGCTGGTCGGTTCACAGGTTGGGCGTCCCGGCGTATTAACCCAGTGCTCACTGGAAGAAGCCACCGAACTCAAACTCGGCATGTTAGGCCACACCTGCTATGCAGAAACGATTTCCGTGTACGGTACTGAGCCGGTCTTTACCGATGGTGACGATACCCCATGGTCAAAAGGCTTCCTGGCCTCTTCTTATGCCTCACGCGGTCTGAAAATGCGCTTTACCTCAGGCTCAGGCTCAGAAGTGCAGATGGGTTATGCAGAAGGCAAATCCATGTTGTATCTGGAAGCCCGCTGCATTTACATCACCAAAGCCGCTGGCGTGCAGGGTTTACAGAACGGATCCGTTAGCTGCATCGGCGTCCCTTCCGCCGTACCGTCAGGTATCCGCGCAGTGCTGGCAGAAAACCTGATCTGCTCGTCACTGGATCTCGAATGCGCCTCCAGTAACGACCAAACCTTTACCCACTCGGATATGCGCCGTACCGCGCGTTTGCTGATGCAATTCCTGCCAGGAACTGACTTCATCTCTTCCGGCTATTCCGCCGTGCCGAACTACGACAACATGTTTGCAGGCTCTAACGAAGATGCCGAAGACTTTGACGACTACAACGTTCTCCAGCGTGACCTGAAAGTCGACGGGGGTTTGCGTCCGGTGCGTGAAGAAGACGTCATCGCCATTCGTAACAAAGCGGCCCGCGCACTGCAGGCAGTGTTTGCTGGCATGGGATTGCCACCCATCACCGATGAAGAAGTTGAAGCCGCGACTTACGCCCACGGTTCGAAAGATATGCCAGAACGCAACATCGTTGAAGACATTAAGTTTGCGCAAGAGATCATCAGCAAAAACCGCAACGGACTGGAAGTGGTGAAAGCCCTGGCCCAGGGCGGATTTACCGATGTTGCTCAGGATATGCTCAACATCCAGAAAGCCAAGTTAACCGGAGACTATCTGCATACCTCCGCCATTATCGTCGGCGACGGACAGGTGCTTTCCGCGGTGAATGACGTCAACGATTATGCCGGTCCGGCAACAGGTTATCGCCTGCAAGGCGAACGCTGGGAAGAAATTAAAAACATCCCCGGCGCACTTGATCCCAACGAGCTTGGCTAAGGGGTGAACTATGGAAATCAATGAAAAGCTACTGCGCCAGATAATTGAAGATGTGCTGTCTGAAATGCAGACCAGCGATAAGCCTGTTTCTTTCCGCTCGTCTGCCGCGGCAACCGCACCGCAGATGGCAACCGCGCCAGGTGACAGTTTTCTGACCGAAATTGGCGAAGCCAAACAGGGCCAGCAGCAGGATGAAGTGATTATTGCCGTTGGTCCGGCGTTTGGGCTCTCGCAGACCGTCAATATCGTCGGTATTCCGCACAAGAATATTTTGCGCGAAGTGATCGCGGGTATTGAAGAAGAAGGCATTAAAGCACGCGTCATCCGCTGCTTTAAATCCTCCGATGTGGCGTTTGTCGCCGTGGAAGGTAACCGTCTGAGTGGTTCCGGTATTTCAATCGGCATCCAGTCCAAAGGCACCACGGTTATCCACCAGCAGGGGTTACCGCCGCTTTCTAACCTGGAGCTGTTCCCTCAGGCCCCACTCCTGACGCTGGAAACCTACCGTCAGATTGGTAAGAACGCCGCGCGTTACGCCAAGCGTGAATCTCCACAACCGGTCCCGACGTTGAATGATCAGATGGCGCGTCCGAAGTACCAGGCGAAATCAGCCATTCTGCACATTAAAGAGACCAAATACGTCGTGACGGGCAAAAACCCGCAGGAACTGCGCGTGGCGCTTTGATAAAGGATAACTCCATGAATACCGACGCAATTGAATCGATGGTTCGGGATGTGTTGAGCCGAATGAACAGTCTGCAGGGAGAGACCGTCACTCCAGCCGCGACTGGTTCATCAGCGCATACCGCGAAAGTGACGGATTACCCGCTCGCCAATAAACACCCTGAGTGGGTAAAAACCGCCACCAATAAAACGCTGGATGACTTCACGCTCGAAAATGTGCTGAGCAATAAGGTCACCGCACAGGATATGCGTATCACACCAGAAACGCTGCGCATTCAGGCGGATATCGCCAAAGATGCCGGACGTGACAGGCTGGCGATGAACTTTGAACGTGCCGCAGAACTGACCGCGGTGCCTGACGATCGCATCCTTGAGATCTACAACGCCCTGCGCCCATACCGCTCAACCAAAGACGAGCTGATGGCCATCGCCGACGATCTCGAAAATCGTTATCAGGCAAAGATTTGCGCAGCCTTCGTGCGTGAAGCAGCCGTGCTGTACGTCGAACGTAAGAAACTCAAAGGTGACGATTAATTTTAGGGAAAAATGATGCGATATATAGCTGGCATTGACATAGGCAACTCATCAACAGAAGTCGCTCTCGCGACTCTGGATGACGCTGGCACGCTGAGCATTACAACCAGCGCACTGGCAGAAACGACTGGAATTAAGGGCACGTTACGTAATGTGTTTGGTATTCAGGAGGCGCTTACGCTTGCAGCAAAAAATGCAGGCATCAATGTCAGCGATATTTCGCTCATCCGTATTAACGAAGCCACGCCGGTCATTGGTGATGTGGCGATGGAGACGATCACCGAAACCATCATCACCGAGTCAACCATGATCGGCCACAACCCTAAAACGCCTGGTGGGGTCGGGTTAGGTGTTGGCGTCACAATTACGCCGGAAGAGTTGTTGACCCGTCCGGCGGATATGCCTTATATCCTGGTGGTGTCATCGGCATTCGATTTTGCCGATGTCGCCACCATGATTAATGCCTCCGTTCGCGCCGGATATCAGCTAACCGGCGTTATTTTGCAACAGGACGATGGCGTGCTGGTCAGCAACCGTCTTACTACGCCGCTGCCCATCGTCGACGAAGTGCGCTATATCGATCGGATCCCGTTAGGGATGCTGGCGGCCATTGAGGTCGCCATCCCCGGAAAGGTGATTGAAACGCTCTCTAATCCTTACGGGATTGCGACTGTTTTTAACCTGAATGCGGACGAGACCAAAAATATTGTCCCTATGGCACGTGCCCTGATTGGTAACCGCTCAGCGGTCGTCGTGAAAACACCGTCGGGCGATGTAAAAGCGCGAGCCATTCCTGCCGGAAACCTCGAACTCCAGTCGCAAGGACGTACTGTTCGCGTCGACGTTGCCGCAGGCGCGGAAGCCATTATGAAGGCGGTAGGCGAATGCCCACGGCTTGATAACGTTATCGGCGAAGCAGGAACCAATATTGGCGGCATGCTGGAACATGTACGCCAGACCATGGCGGAGTTAACCAACAAGCCCAGCCATGAAATCTTCATCCAGGATTTATTGGCAGTTGATACCTCCGTTCCCGTCAGCGTGACGGGGGGACTCGCCGGAGAGTTCTCGCTGGAACAGGCGGTGGGTATTGCCTCAATGGTGAAATCAGATCGCCTGCAAATGGCGATGATAGCCCAGGAGATCACGCAAAAGCTCAACATCGACGTTCAGGTAGGCGGCGCTGAAGCCGAAGCGGCCATCATGGGTGCCCTCACTACGCCGGGCACGACGCGTCCGCTGGCCATTCTGGATCTCGGCGCAGGTTCCACTGACGCCTCTATCATTAATCCAAAAGGCGAAATTATTGCCACACACCTGGCGGGTGCGGGCGATATGGTCACGATGATTATTGCCCGTGAACTGGGACTGGAAGATCGCTACCTCGCCGAGGAGATCAAAAAATATCCGCTGGCGAAAGTAGAAAGCCTGTTCCACCTTCGCCACGAAGATGGCAGCGTTCAGTTCTTTCCTTCTCCCCTGCCGCCAACGGTATTCGCCCGGGTCTGTGTGGTGAAACCCGATGAACTGGTGCCATTACCTGGGGACCTGGCTCTGGAGAAAGTTCGCGTCATTCGCCGCAGCGCCAAGGAACGCGTTTTTGTCACCAATGCGCTGAGAGCGCTTCGTCAGGTTAGCCCCACAGGAAATATTCGCGACATCCCGTTTGTGGTTCTGGTTGGTGGCTCTTCTCTGGACTTCGAAGTTCCACAGCTGGTAACGGATGCGCTGGCGCACTACCGCCTGGTTGCGGGGCGCGGCAATATTCGCGGTACCGAAGGCCCACGAAATGCTGTCGCAACTGGGCTTATCCTCTCCTGGTACAAGGCATTTGCTCATGGAAAGTAACCTCAGCGCACCGGCTATCGTGATCTTCACCCTGGGAGAGGACATGTCACTCTGGAATGACGTCCTGCTGGGTATTGAAGAAGAAGGGATCCCCTTTGTGGTTCAGGAGAGCCATTCCGCCGACATCATCCACAGCGCATGGCTGGCGGCATGTCAGTCACCGCTGCTCGTCGGCATTGGATGTAACCGGGAACAACTGGTTGTGCACTACAAAAATTTACCGACCTCAGCGCCACTTTTTACGCTGACGTATCAACAAGATAGCCACGCTCGTCGGCGCATCGGCAATAACGCTGCGCGGCTGGTTAAAGGCATCCCCTTCCGGGAATGCCACTCATAATCCACAGGAGAAAAGCAGTATGAATAACGCACTGGGACTGGTTGAAACAAAAGGGCTTGTCGGCGCTATTGAAGCCGCTGATGCCATGGTGAAATCCGCTAACGTGCAGTTGGTTGGTTACGAAAAAATTGGCTCGGGCCTTATCACCGTCATGGTTCGTGGGGATGTCGGCGCGGTTAAAGCTGCTGTAGACGCTGGCAGCGCTGCCGCCAGCGCCGTTGGCGAGGTGAAATCCTGCCACGTCATCCCGCGTCCACACAGCGACGTCGAAGCCATTTTACCTAAATCCGCTTAAACCGTTGCAACAAGGAGCACAGCGTGAAGCAATCACTGGGATTACTTGAAGTTAGTGGTCTGGCATTAGCCATCAGTTGCGCGGATGTCATGGCGAAAGCCGCCTCCATCACGCTGGTGGGCCTCGAAAAAACCAACGGCTCAGGCTGGACGGTGATCAAAATCATCGGGGATGTGGCCTCCGTGCAGGCGGCCATTTCCACCGGTGCGAGCTTTGCAGACCAGCGGGAAGGTCTGGTTGCGCACAAAGTCATTTCCAGACCCGGGGAAGGCATCCTTTTGCACAGCGTCGTTTCGACGCCTGAGCCCATCCCTGAACCCACACCTGTCGAGGTGGAAGTACAGGTGGTTGTGGAAAGTGAATTACCCGAAGCACCACAAGATACAGACCTGATTAGCTGCAATCTGTGTCTCGACCCTGCCTGTCCGCGCCAGAAGGGAGAGCCTCGCTCACTCTGCCTGCATTCTGGTAAACGAGGTGAAGCGTAATGGATAAACAGCAACTGGAGACTACGGTCAGTAAAGTACTGGATGAAATGCGCGAGCGCCCTATTCCACTGGGGATCTCTAATCGTCATATCCATCTTTGTGCTGAAGATTACGCTCGTTTGTTTCCCAATCAGCCCATCAGCGAGAAAAAAGGTCTGCTGCAGCCTGGACAATATGCCGCAGATCAGACCGTTACGCTGGTGGGTCCAAAAGGCCAGCTAAAAAATGTGCGTTTGCTGGGACCGCTGCGTAGCACCAGCCAGGTAGAAATCTCCCGCACCGACGCCCGCACGCTGGGTATCGCTGCGCCGTTGCGTATGTCCGGCAATATTCAGGGAACGCCGGGCATTCGCCTGGTGAGTCCTTTTGCTGAACTGGATATCTCATGCGGAGTGATTGTCGCCCAGCGGCACATTCATATGTCACCGCTTGATGCGCTGATCCTACGCGTGTCACATGGCGATAAAGTCTCCGTCGCCATCAATGGAGATGAACGCAGACTGATCTTCGATAACGTTGCCGTTCGCGTATCGCCGGATATGCGTCTTGAAATGCATATCGACACTGACGAAGCCAATGCTGCAGGGGCGGATAGCCCACAGGCATTCGCCACGCTGGTGAGCTCACGATGAACAATGAACTGCTGCAACGCATCATCGGGGAGGTCGTCTCCCGATTACAAAAACGCGCGGACAGTTCGCTCTCTCTGAGCGTCGCGCAGTTACGGGAAGCCGATCCCCGGGCGCTGGTTTGTCAGTACTCCGCTCTGATTATCGAGCACGCTGATTTACCGCTGCTGGCGCATATTGCGCAACACGATTCATCCGATGTTTCAGCGATCACTCTCCACGAGGCCCTGGCCTGTGGCGTTCGCGTGAAGATATCGCTGCAGCATCAATTGCTACCGGCGATCCCCGTACGAAAACTCGCGCGACTGCCGCTGGAGTTCAGTGATGAACGCGGGCAAACCATCATTCTGCATCCCGAGACGCTTTTAAGTTATGCCGATGTAGCCCGATTACAAGGTGGGTTTCTGGTGTTACGCCGTCGATGTGTTGTGACCGCACTGGCAAAAGAAACCGTCAGTATGCGCAATATCCAATTAATTAAGCAGGAGTGAACCATGCATCTGGCACGCGTTACAGGCGTCGTGGTATCCACGCAAAAATCACCGTCACTGGTTGGAAAAAAACTGTTACTGGTACGTCGGGTAACAGCCGACGGCGAACTACCGCAATCGCCAACAGCGGGTGACGAGGTCGCAGTTGACTCAGTAGGTGCCGGTACCGGTGAGCTGGTTTTACTCAGCAGCGGCTCCAGCGCCAGACACGTTTTTAGCGGCCCCAATGAGGCTATCGATCTGGCCATCGTTGGCATTGTCGACACGCTTTCTCGCTAGGAGGAACTATGGCGATTTATACCCGAACAGGCGATGCCGGTACGACAGCGCTCTTTAGCGGACAGCGCGTCAGTAAAACACACCCGCGCGTTGAGGCTTACGGCACGCTGGATGAACTCAACGCGGCGCTGAGCCTATGCGTCTGCGCGGCACAAAGCCTGCAACACCGTGTGTTACTTGAAGAAATTCAGTTACAGCTGTTTTGGTTCAGTGCCGAACTGGCCAGTGAAAGCGAACAGCCCACGCCCTCCCAACGCTACATCAGCTCGGAGGACATTGCAGCACTTGAGGCTGCCATCGATACCGCGATGGCGCGAGTGCCTCCCCTGCACAGTTTTATTTTGCCCGGACGCTGTGAAGCCGCCAGCCGTCTGCACTTCGCCCGCACGCTTGCCCGTCGCGCTGAAAGACGGCTTGTCGAACTCTCCACAGATGCCTCCATCCGACAGGTACTGATGCGCTATATCAACCGCCTGTCCGATTGCTTATATGCGCTCGCCAGGTCTGAAGATTATGACGCGCACCAAAACACGCTCATTCAGAAGGTGGCTGAGCGTTACGTGGCAGCGACCCAGACATCGGCAGTTCAGGAGTCTGCTATGTCATTGTCATTTCAGGAACTCCATCAGCTTACGCGTACGGCGGTAGCGCGTGCACAAGCACTCAAAGTTCCGGTTGTCATCAGCATTGTGGATGCAAACGGCACACAAACAGTGACCTGGCGCATGCCCGATGCCCTGCTCGTCAGTAGCGAGCTGGCACCGAAAAAAGCGTGGACCGCCGTGGCGATGAAAACCGCCACCCATGAACTGAGCTCAGCGGTGCAACCGGGCGCTGCACTTTACGGTCTGGAAAGCCATATGCAGGGAAAAGTCGTCACGTTTGGTGGCGGATACGCACTATGGCGAGAAGGTTTACTCCTTGGGGGTCTTGGCATCAGCGGAGGAAGCGTTGAGCAGGATATGGACATTGCAGAAACCGCCATTGCGGCGATTAACGTGAGAACACATCAATGAATACGTCAGAACTTGAAACCCTTATCCGCACTATTTTGACTGAACAGCTCGAACCGGCAAAAGCAGAGATAAAGGGTGGCGGTATTTTTCCATCCGTCGGTGAAGCAATCGATGCCGCGCATCAGGCCTTTTTACGTTATCAGCAATGCCCACTGAAAACCCGTAGTGCCATTATTAGCGCTCTGCGGGAAGAACTGACACCTCATCTGGCCTCGTTGGCGGCAGAAAGCGCAACCGAAACGGGAATGGGCAACAAAGAAGATAAATTTCTCAAAAATAAAGCCGCGCTGGATAACACCCCCGGTATTGAAGATCTAACCACAACCGCCCTCACCGGTGATGGCGGCATGGTGCTATTTGAATATTCCCCCTTTGGCGTAATGGGTTCCGTTGCTCCTAGCACCAACCCAACGGAAACCATTATTAACAACAGCATCAGTATGTTAGCTGCGGGGAATAGCGTTTACTTCAGCCCGCACCCGGGCGCTAAAGTGGTTTCACTCAAGCTGATTGCCATGATTGAAGATATTGCCTTCCGCTGCTGCGGGATCCGAAATCTTGTTGTCACAGTCACAGAACCCACTTTTGAAGCTACCCAGCAGATGATGGCGCACCCTAAAATCGCAGTTCTGGCGATTACCGGTGGCCCGGGCATTGTGGCTATGGGTATGAAAAGCGGGAAAAAAGTCATTGGTGCCGGTGCCGGGAACCCCCCCTGCATCGTTGATGAAACCGCCGATCTGGTTAAGGCCGCGGAAGACATCATCAACGGCGCATCGTTTGATTACAATCTGCCCTGCATTGCAGAGAAAAGCCTAATTGTTGTCGAAGCGGTTGCCGAACGACTGATTCAACAAATGCAGTCTTTTGGGGCGTTGCTGCTAAACAGCGAAGAAGTGGACAAACTACGCGCCACCTGTCTGCCAGAGGGAATGGCGAATAAGAAACTTGTCGGAAAAAGCCCGGCAACGTTACTGGAAGCGGCAGGTATACCCGTTCCAACAAAAGCGCCTCGTCTGTTGATAGGCGTCGTCAAGGCTGACGATGCGTGGGTTACCAGCGAACAGTTGATGCCCATGCTCCCTGTCGTGACGGTTAACGATTTTGACAGTGCGCTAACGTTGGCGCTGAAGGTTGAAGAGGGACTGCACCATACTGCCATTATGCACTCGCAAAATGTGTCGCGTTTGAATCTTGCTGCTCGCACGTTGCAAACGTCTATTTTTGTGAAAAATGGCCCCTCTTACGCCGGTATTGGCGTCGGCGGCGAAGGTTTCACCACCTTTACCATCGCCACTCCAACCGGTGAAGGGACAACGTCTGCGCGAACGTTTGCACGTTCTCGTCGTTGCGTGCTGACCAACGGTTTTTCTATCCGCTAATGAGGCCGTAATGAATAGCTTTTCACTGCAAACTCGATTGTACAGCGGCCAGGGCAGTTTGAGCGTGCTCAAACGCTTCACGAATAAGCATATCTGGATTATTTGCGATGGTTTTCTTGCGCGTTCGCCGCTGATTGCAACGCTGCGCGATGCGTTACCTGCGGATAATCGCATTAGCGTGTTCAGTGATATCACACCCGATCCCACCATCAATACGGTAGTACAAGGGATTGCGCAAATGCAGTCCCTGCGACCGGATGTGGTGATTGGCTTTGGTGGAGGGTCGGCGCTTGATGCAGCGAAAGCGATTGTCTGGTTCAGCCGTCAGTTTGGCATCGAAATCGAAACCTGTGTAGCCATCCCCACCACCAGCGGCACAGGCTCTGAAGTGACCAGCGCCTGCGTGATCGGCGATCCGGAGAAAGGCATTAAATATCCGTTATTTAATAATGCCCTCTACCCGGATATGGCGATCCTTGACCCAATGCTGGTGGTCAGCGTACCGCCTGCCATCACCGCCAATACCGGAATGGACGTGCTGACGCATGCGCTTGAAGCGTACGTCTCCACCAAGGCCAGCGACTTCACTGACGCCCTGGCTGAAAAAGCAGCGCAAATTGTCTTCCAGTATCTGCCCATCGCCGTCAGCAAAGGCGATTGCCTGGCTACCCGAGGAAAAATGCACAACGCCTCAACCCTCGCGGGGATGGCGTTTAGCCAGGCTGGTCTTGGAATTAACCATGCCATAGCGCATCAGCTTGGCGGTCAGTTTCATCTGCCGCACGGCCTTGCTAACGCACTACTCCTGACCTCTGTGATTCACTTTAATGCCCGCGATCCCAGGGCCACAAAACGGTATGCCCGCTTCGCGAAGGCCTGCCACTTATGCCCTGATAACGCAAACGATACGGCGGCACTCAATGCGCTAATTCATCATATTGAGCAACTCAAAAAACAGTGTGCGTTACCCTCTTTCACAGACGCGCTCAAAGACGGAAAGCAAACCTGGTCACAGCGTATTCCCTCGATGGTTCAGGCGGCTCTGGCGGATGCCACGCTGCAAACGAATCCCCGCGATGCTGATGCCGCTGCCATCCAGGAACTGCTTGAGGAATTATTATGAATACAGCCATGACGGCTGAACCCATTTGTTATGATGCTCAGACAATACGCGATCGCGTGCGCGCTGCAGGTGTAGTGGGAGCCGGTGGTGCCGGCTTTCCTGCCCATGTCAAACTGCAGGCGCAGGTCGATACGTTTCTGGTCAATGCTGCAGAATGCGAGCCGATGCTGAAGGTTGATCAGCAATTAATGGCCGTGCAGGCGGCCCGACTGATACGCGGCGTGCAGTATGCCATGAAGACCACTGGCGCCAGCGCCGGCATTATCGCCCTTAAAGAAAAATATCAGAAAGCCATCAGTGCGTTAACACCTCTCCTGCCCGCCGATATCAGGTTACACATTTTGCCTGATGTCTACCCGGCTGGCGATGAAGTGCTGACAATCTGGATGGCAACCGGACGGCGGGTGCCTCCTGCTGCTCTCCCGGTTAGTGTGGGCGTGGTGGTCAATAACGTCCAGACCGTGCTTAACATTGCACGAGCCGTTGAACAGCAGTTCCCCGTTACGCGTCGTACATTAACCGTCAATGGCGCAGTTGCCCGGCCGGTTACCCTGACCGTGCCTGTCGGTATGTCGCTGCGTGAAGTGCTGGCACTGGCTGGCGGCGCTACCGTCGATGACCCCGGATTTATTAACGGCGGTCCGATGATGGGCGGTCTGATTACTTCTCTGGATACGCCAGTCAGTAAAACGACCGGTGGCCTGCTGGTACTACCGAAATCCCATGCGCTGATCCAGCGACGAATGCAGGATGAACGGACCGTGCTCTCAGTTGCCAAAACCGTCTGCGAGCAGTGCCGCTTGTGCACGGATCTGTGTCCACGACACTTGATTGGTCATGAACTCTCACCACATTTGCTGGTTCGCGCGGTCAACTATCAGCAGGCCGCCACACCGCAATTACTGCTCACCGCCCTGACTTGCTCAGAATGCAACGTCTGTGAAAGCGTGGCCTGTCCGGTGGGGATTTCTCCGATGCGCATTAACCGCATGCTCAAACGCGAGCTACGTGCGCTCAATCATCGTTATGAAGGCCCGTTAAACCCTGAAGATGAAATGGCGAAGTACCGTCTGGTTCCGGTGAAACGGCTTATTACCAAACTGGGTCTCAGTGACTGGTATCACGATGCGCCATTAGACCAGACAGATCATCCCACTGAAAAAACAACGTTGTTGTTACGCCAGCATATTGGTGCCAGTGCCATTCCTTGTGTGCAAAAAGGGGAGCGCGTTGTGCGCGGCCAATGTGTTGCAGAGATCCCCGAGGGCGCATTAGGTGCGCAGGTTCACGCCAGTATTGACGGTATTGTCAGCGAAATCACAGATCAGTCCATCACGGTAATAAGAGGTTAACCATGTCTCAGGCTATAGGGATTTTAGAACTCACCAGCATTGCCAAAGGAATGGAAGCCGGCGATGCGATGCTGAAAAGCGCTAATGTGAATTTGCTGGTCAGTAAAACCATCTGCCCGGGAAAATTTTTGCTGATGCTGGGTGGTGACGTTGGCGCAATACAGCAGGCCATTGCCACAGGAACCTCACTTGCTGGAGATATGCTCGTCGACAGCCTGGTCCTGCCTAACATTCATGCCAGCGTTCTGCCGGCGATCAGTGGACTCAATAGTGTAGATAAACGTCAGGCGGTAGGGATTGTTGAAACCTGGAGCGTTGCGGCTTGTATTTGTGCCGCCGACCGCGCGGTAAAAGCCTCCAATGTCACGCTGGTAAGAGTGCATATGGCGTTTGGTATTGGCGGTAAGTGCTACATGGTTGTCGCGGGCGATGTTTCCGATGTGAATAACGCCGTGACGGTCGCCAGCGAAAGTGCTGGTGAAAAAGGTCTGCTGGTCTATCGCTCGGTGATCCCACGTCCGCATGAAAGCATGTGGCGCCAAATGGTGGAGGGGTGATGGAAATGCAGCCGACGACGGATCGTATGATTCAGGAATATGTGCCCGGAAAACAGGTCACACTGGCGCATCTTATTGCTAATCCTGGTAAAGATTTGTTCAAGAAACTTGGCTTGCAGGATTCAGTCTCGGCGATTGGCATTTTAACTATTACGCCCAGCGAAGCCTCCATTATCGCCTGTGATATCGCCACTAAATCGGGTGCAGTAGAGATTGGTTTTCTGGACCGCTTTACCGGCGCAGTCGTATTAACCGGTGATGTTTCGGCCGTTGAGTACGCGCTGAAACAAGTTACCCGCACGCTGGGCGAAATGATGCGTTTTACCGCCTGCCCGATTACGCGGACATGACGTAATGAAACGCATCATGTTCATTGGACCCAGCCAAAGTGGGAAAACATCGCTCACCCAGTGTATGCGTGGCGAAGCGCTTCATTATCAGAAAACCCAGGCTATCGTCTGGTCTCCCACGGCGATAGACACACCTGGGGAATATCTGGAGAACCGCTGCCTGTACAGTGCGCTGCTGGTCAGCGCCTGTGAAGCCGACGTTATCGCGCTGGTGCTCAACGCTGACGCGCCCTGGTCACCTTTTTCTCCTGGATTTACCGGCCCCATGAACCGGCCCGTTATCGGTCTGGTGACCAAAGCCGATTTAGCTAACCCGCAGCAGATTGCCCTCGTCGAGGGTTGGTTGAGGCAGGCCGGGGCGCAAAACGTTTTTATTACCAGCGCGGTGAACAATACCGGCGTTGATGAGATGTTCAATTTTCTGCACGCAAAGGAACCGTCATGTCTCACAAAATAATGGCCATTAATGCAGGCAGCTCTTCTCTGAAGTTTCAGTTACTGGCGATGCCGCAGGGCGAGATGCTCTGTCAGGGGCTGCTCGAGCGCATCGGGATGCCTGATGCAAAGGTCACGATAAAAACCCCGGTGCAAAAATGGCAGGAAACACTGCCGATTGCCGATCACCGTGAAGCGGTAACGCTGTTACTGGAAAAACTGCTCAGTCACAGCATCATTAATAGCTTACAAGACATCGACGGTGTTGGGCATCGCGTCGCACACGGCGGAGAATCCTTTAAAGATTCAGTTTTAGTCACCGATGAATCGCTGGCAGAAATAGAACGTCTGGCAGAACTGGCTCCGTTGCATAACCCGGTTAATGCGCTGGGTATTGTTGTTTTTCGCCAACTGTTACCGGCGACACCTGCTGTAGCAGTTTTCGATACGGCCTTCCATCAGACGCTCGACGAGCCTTCTTTTATTTATCCCCTGCCCTGGCGTTATTATTCGGAGCTGGGTATTCGTCGCTACGGCTTCCATGGTACCAGCCACAAGTACGTCAGCCATACGCTGGCTGAAAAGCTGGGTGTGCCGCTCAGCGCTCTGCGAGTTGTGTGTTGCCATCTGGGCAACGGCAGCAGCATCTGCGCCATCAAGGGCGGACAATCCGTTAATACGTCAATGGGCTTTACCCCACAGTCTGGTGTGATGATGGGCACCCGTAGCGGCGACATCGATCCGTCCATTTTACCGTGGATTGCCCAACGAGAAGGTAAAACACCACAGCAGCTAAATCAGCTACTCAACAACGAGTCGGGGTTACTTGGCGTATCCGGCATATCTCCTGACTACCGTGACGTGGAACAGGCGGCTGATAGCGGAAACCGTCAGGCAGCGCTGGCGCTGACGCTGTTTGCCGAACGAATTCGTGCCACCATTGGCAGCTACATTATGCAAATGGGCGGTCTGGATGCGCTGGTGTTTACCGGTGGTATCGGCGAAAACTCTGCTCGTGCCCGGGCAGCAATTTGCCACAACCTCAATTTCTTAGGGCTGGCGGTAGATGAAGACAAAAACCAACGTAATGCGACCTTTATTCAAACAGAAAACGCGATGGTCAAAGTGGCCGTCATCAATACCAACGAAGAGCTGATGATCGCGCAAGACGTAATGCGTATAGCGATTGCAGAAACTGTGACGCTGAGCATTCCCGCTTAACACTGCTGTGCCGCAGATTGCGGCACATCATGGTAATAGCGCGATCGCCATGACACTATGCGCCGAAGATTGCTAATCACAAAGGTGAAAAGACGTGGCTGTTGCGCAATGCCCCGCATCATGCGGAGAACTTATCCAGGGCTGGATTCTAGGCAGCGAGAAATTGGTCTCCTGCCCGGTTGAATGGTACAGCACCGTTGAAGTCAGCTCCGGATCGCCGCTTGCCGATGAGCGGCCTCTTTCACGGTCGATGGTTGACCGCTTGTTGCAGCACTGGCAATATCCGGCACATGTCAGTCAGGATATTCGTATTGATATCCACTCCACGATCCCCATCGCCAAAGGGATGGCCAGCAGTACGGCAGATATTGCCGCCACCGCCATCGCTACCGCCCACCATCTGGGCCATCAGTTAGATGAAGCCACGTTAGCGCAGCTTTGCGTTTCGCTCGAACCTACCGACAGCACCGTTTTTCGCCAGTTAACGCTTTTTGATCATAACGACGCATCCACTCAGATCGCCTGCGAAGCGCAGCCCCACCTCGACCTGCTGGTTCTCGAAAGCCCGGAAACGTTACGCACGGCAGACTATCACCGGATCCCGCGCCAGGCTGGGTTACAGGCAGGCGCACCTGCCCTCAAACGAGCTTGGGAAAAAGTGCAGGAAGCTTGCTCAAGTCAAAACCCGTACCGGATGGGCGAAGCGGCCACGCTAAGCGCCATTGCCAGCCAGATGTTGTTGCCAAAACCGGATTTCGATTCGTTATTATCGCTGGTTGAAGAATGTGATTTATACGGTGTGAACGTTGCCCACAGCGGCAGCGTGGTTGGCCTGATGCTGGACAGAACGCGTCATGACATTGACTACATCAAATGGATGCTAGTGCAGAAAAAACTGACTACACACTGGCCGGAACAGCATTTGCTACGGATGGTAACGGGCGGGGTTGAATTACAGTAGGGACGATAGGGGCCGCATTACGCCCCTATCGTTTGCAACAATTACTCTGCTTTCGCTTCGCCGTTTTTCACTTCGCCCATGGCTTTGAGCTTTTTAGAAATGTCGCGACGCTCTTTAGAGATCTCGGCATTTTTGATGATGTAATCATCCACGCGATCTTCATAGTCGCTTTTCATGCTGGCAATAATGCCCTGGATCGCTTCAACGCTCATACCTGGCTTAATGTAGTCGCTCAGGTTGTCCAGCAGCAGGACACGTTTCTGGTTGTCACGGATCTTTTTCTCAACGTCCTGGATTTCACGTTGCAGTTTGTTCTTACGACGGAACAGACGAACAAATTCCAGCACGTCCTGGAAAGAAGGCTTGGTAGTTTCCATTTTTACACCCCTGATAATGTGAGATTCGGATTCGTTTAAACAACGGCTAAAGTGGGTCAACATTACTTTCATGCCCGCCATACTTCAAGTTGCATCTGCATTGACAATACACGGTTGAAACCTGAATTATCGAGGGTAAAGCCATTGCAGTTACCAATGGTTTTAGCCTTTTTCAGTATCATACCCTTAATCGTTGCTGAATCGAAGCAGCAGTAGAACCAATCCCCTCATCTGCGCTTTATTTGCGCAAAGCACGACAGATTAAATGTGAGAGGAGTTCCAGCTGTCGAGCCATCTCCATATTCAGCCAGACATAACCATGAATAGGTGTTTCTGCAACGTTGTCGCCCTTATGTTCATCAATCAGCTGACGCATCTCCGTCACCGTATCATTGAGTTTTTCGGTGTTGGCAAGCACCGGTTGCGGATTACCTTCATAGAGAGCGTGCGTTATCGTCAGCAGTGCCTGTTGCATTCTGAGCTGAGTTTCACGCAGCGTATGCGCATTCAACATCACAAAATGACTGGACCGCGTTGCCCACAGCGCGTTGATTTGCAGTTCAAGCATGCACACCAGATTTCGATTAATCGTTTGAATGGCTTCAAAAACTGATTTTTGAATGCGCGTTTCTTTGCTGGCCGGAATGATTAAGCCGCGCATTTTAACGACGTCACTCAGCAACTGCTGTAAGTGCTTATCCAGCCGGGGTTGTTCGAGTAAGTTGGGTGATAGCGCGGCCTGATATACACGGTTATAGCCGGTAATGCAGTGCGCCAGCTGGATACGCCAGTGTATAAATGCGCGTTGCGGCCAGATCCAGGTAAACAGCATTGCCAGTAGCGAGCCGAGAATCACATCCCCCCCGCGCCAGAGTGCCGTGTTCATATCGCCCGCAGGTGCGCCAACCACGACGGCCAGCGTGATGCCGATCAGCAGCGCCTGATACGGTTTTTTACCCAATGCCAGCCAACCGCACAGGAACATAGCCACCGCACACCATATCAGCATCAGCGGCAATGAAAAGAGCTCCAGCCGGAGCGCCACCAGCCCAAGGACCGAACCCAGAATCGTGCCACCAATACGCTCAAAAGCTCGGGGGACGACATTGCCCCAAAAGGAAATCGGCCCCATGATCACCACCAGCGTGATCAGAGGCCAGGTACCTTCAGGGATGTCCAGCAGGCGAACCAGCAGAAAAGTGAGAAGAAACGCCAGCGAGATGCGAATACCATGCACCACACGATAATGACGATACAAGCGAATTTCAAAAGGACTCAGTGACTTATCTGCACGCACTCATGCACTCCGTCAGGGAATAGCAAAGAACAGAATTGTACCTGTTTTTTCAGTGAAAACATCACCGTTATCAACAGGCCTTTTATCCTGATTCACACCCAAAACCGTTACTTCACCTGCACCGGCACGTACATTTCAATATCCCAGTATCCGTCCTCCACACCATTATTTCGGTAAATTTCAAAACACGGTTTGGCCGATAACTGCCAGGACGAATCCTGCAACAGACGGTCAAAAAACTGATACCAGGGTGTGGCAAAGTCATGGTTTTCAACACGGGCAACGGCCACGGCATAGTCGCCGCCCGCCAGTTCAGTCAGGATCACCCCTTCGCTGTTTTCGGGGATCTCAAAACCTTCAGGCACTGAAACTACGGTATCGCAGCGCAGTTTATCTGCCGGAACCACGTCTGGGTTGTCATAATAGACGGCTATCCATTCCAGCGGCACAATCTGGTTACCGTCGACCCACATAACCAGCTGTTCAAACCCCTGCTTTACCGTGTGTTCCCACGGTCCAACCATGTGAAACCCGGCAATCCTGCGTCTTTCTACCTGCTTTATCTCATACTCCATATAACCTCCCGCATGGTACTGTATAAAAATACAGTATAATTTCTGCGTATTACGGCCTCAAGGAAATAGTGATTATTATGTGAGCAGATTCGCAGTCTTGCCAGTTTGGTGCACAAACAGAAATCTACACCTTATGGTGAAAATAATCGCTCAGGCGCGAAAACACGCCCCCCTCACCGACTGACTCCAGCGTCATCAGCGGCCAATGCGCCACCAGCTGATCCCGGTCGTAGAGTTCAATTTCGCCCACGCGCTGATGTGCGGCAATGGGGGCGACCAGCTCTTTCTTATCAAGCACATACTTTGCTTTAATATTCGCCACTTCGGCTTTAGGCAGCGCCATCCAAAAATCCTGCTCGGTACCGAGACTGATTTTTTCTTTATCGCCATACCAGATCCGCTCAACGCCGACCTGCTTACCACTACGCAGAACCTGCACTGTGTCAAAGTTATGCTGTCCCCATTGCAGCAGCTTACGCGCCTGATCTTCACGCCCTTTCGCACTCTCGGCCCCCATAACAACGGCGATTAATCGACGCTGTCCGTCTACCGCAGATGCAATCAGGTTAAACCCGGCACCAGAGGTATGTCCCGTCTTTAGCCCATCCACGTTCAGGGTTTTATCCCACAATAAACCGTTACGGTTCTGCTGGGTGATGCCGTTCCAGGTGAGGCTTTTCTCGCTGTACATATGATAGAAATCAGGCTCGCCGTGAATGATAGCCCTCGATAACACAGCCAGATCGTAAGCCGAACTGTGCTGGCCTGGGGCATCCAGTCCGTGCACCGTTTCAAAATGGGTGTCCTGCAACTTCAGCTTTTGCACATAACTGTTCATCATCGCGACAAACTGTGGCTGCCCACCGGCGATATAATCCGCCAGCGCAACGCAGGCATCGTTGCCGGAATCGACAATTAAGCCGCGACTTAAATCACGTACTGAAACGCGGTCACCTTGTTTTAAAAACATTAACGATGAACCGACAAATACCGGATTGTCTTTCGCCCACGCGTCACGCCCAACGGTGACAATATCTGACGGGCTAATACGCTGGCTGTCGATGGCGCGGTCAACAACATAGCCGGTCATCAGCTTGGTCAGACTGGCGGGGTTGCGCTGCTGGTGCTCATTACCTGCGGTAAGAATTTGGCCTGTGGTGTAATCCATCAGCACCCACGCACCCGCATTGATAGCCGGAGGTTGGGGAGCAAAACTGGCGACATCCGCCGCAAAAGCGGAGGAAAAACTCATCGCGAAAAGGGAAGCGGTAATAAACAAACGGCGTTTCAACAGCATGTCCTCAGGAAAAGGAAAAATAGCCGTTCTTTTTACGGAAATTCTGAAGAACAAACAGGGATAAATTGCAAGAAAATGTGACTTAAGGCACATTTTCTTGCAATGGAATGCAGGTATCAGATAAACGGGTAGTGATAAATTCGCACTACATTACCCTTTACGCGGTGATACATCTGCGTGATGGCTGCGATGCCGGTGATAGCCGTCGATCATGCTGCGAAAGATTTGCCCCGGCGTGTCGCCCAGTGTGCACAGGTAGATATGCGCACAAATAAACAGAATGCCAATAATCGCCAACGCCATATGCAACACCAGCATAACCGGACCTGCGCCGATAACTTGTGGGTAAAGACACAGCAAACCGGTGATGATCAACAACGGTACCAGCGCATACATGATGGCCAGATAGGCCAGTTGTTGTAGCGGGTTAAATTTACTCTCTGCCGTCGCGGCAAACGGATGCGCTTCCCCCTTCATTATCCCATACAGGTAAAAGCGCGTTTGCTGCAGGCAGCGCGAAATCAGTCCGCTACATTTCACCCGATAGTGGCAACCGTTGCCGGTAGTGGCATTTATCAGCAAGAAACCCACCCAGAAGGCCAGTAATGCAAAGCCACACCAGGTGTGTACCTGCACCATGAGCGCCACCGGCCCTATCGAAAAGTGACCAAACAACCCGCTTACCAGCAGCAGAACGAACAACAGCGCATTTCCCCAGTGCCAGCGGCGGACCGCTAACGAGTAAAGGTAGTCACGATGCTCTTCACCGGTTGCGGTTTTAGGTGCCAGCATCCGTCGCAGCAGCGCGTGCGCTACCAGACCCACAATCATCAGCAGGATGACCACACCTGCGTAAATGAGCCACAGCGGCCAGTAGTCCGGCGCATAGTTAAGCTCTGCTCCCCAGATAGTATTCATACTTTCCCCTCCTGATGATACTCTTTACGCCGATAAAGACTCACCTCACCACTGCGCGTATCCTGCTGGCGATATACCTCTTTTTGACTTATCCAGTGCTGGATCTCCGGGTCGTCGCGGCGGCCAAACTTCAGCGCATCGGTTGGACAAACAGAAACACAGGCCGGCGCTTGCCCGGCATCGAGGCGGGTATCTGCACAAAAATTGCATTTGTCAGCGATACTCGTTTGCGGATTCAGATAACGCACATGGAACGGGCAGGCAGCAACACAATAGTCGCAACCAATACAGCGCGACTTGTCCACCTGCACAATACCGTTTTCGTCACGAAATGAAGCACCGGTCGGGCAAACGCTCACGCAGGGCGCATCTTCACAGTGCTGGCAAGAAACCCGCACAAACTGAAAATGAGACAGGACGTCTGACTCTTTTTCCGGGGTGCGGATCTGCACCTGCAGGCGGCTATACCCCTCCGGCACATCGTTCAGAACCTTGCAGGCAACCGTACATGCCTGGCAGCCAATGCAGCGTTTTTCGTCATGCAGCATGACATAGGGGTTTGTGGATTGATTCATGATGTTCTCCTTGTTCATGCCCGACGCAGCGTCACGCCAGCGGTGTGCACCACCGTTCCGGAAACCGGACTGGTCACGTGCGGAAGTAAATTACCGCAGTGAATACCGTGCGTTGTTGCCGCCGTTTTAGCCCCGGCCTTGGCGCCAAACCCCATATAAACGAACAGCGTATCGGGTCGAATACCGGCCGTGACCAGCGCCTTACCTTTTTCTTTGCCGGTGGCGTTTTCCAACCAGATGTCGTCACCGCTTTTAATCCCTTTTTCACGTGCGGTCGTCGGGTGGATCCACACCGCGTTGTCCCACATCAGTTCACTGAGTAAAGGCACATATTGCGTCGCTCCGTTGGTGTGAACCGCTACCTTGCCCTGGATGAAATAGAGTTCATTTTCACCCTTCAGGGCAAAATTGCGGGCGCGTGGAATACCGTAGCCGGGAAGTAACGATTCCAGCTCTGCGGAATAAAGCTCGATTTTGCCTGACGGGGATTTGAATCGCAGTTGCTCCCCGTAGGTACCATCGCTGTCCGCGGGCACTGCGCCAGGATAGCGCGCGACAAACTGGCGCACGGTCTCAGGTTCACGAAATAACAGCGGTACGCCCCACTCCCGGTATCCCTTCTGACGCAGTTCTGCGGATAAGGCGTGATCGCCATTGAGCTGGTACAGCTGGCGCGTCTGCATATCCTGCCACGGGTAAAATTGCCCGAGACCCAACTGTTCACCCAGTTCTTTCCAGATTTGCCAGCTCGGACGAGCATCGCCAATGGGCTCAACTACCTGTTGGCGTAATGCATAAGCTGGATTCAGCCCTGACATATCAGAGACTTCTTCATCACGCTCAAGGTAGGTGCATTCCGGTAACAGATAGTCAGCATAGGCCGCGCTTTCACTTAAATAGACGTCGCAGCTGACCACCAGATCCAGTTGTTCCACGGTTTTGACCAGATCGGGCCGGCAGGTCACGGTCTGGAAAGGATTATGTCGGGACATGATCCATCCCTTCACCGGGTAAGGAGTCTGCTTTAACACGGCATCAATAATGCTTTGCACGACCCCGCCACCCGCGGCGATGTATTTAAACTGCGGTGCCACCAGATCAATGCGCTGCGCGGTTGGCTTCGGTAATTTCACATCCGGTTTTGCCAGCACCGGCGCGACCTTTTCGCCTGCCAGCTTGTTATAGGTTGCCGCCGCCTTTTTCTGGTACATGCCACCTTCACGTTCGATATTGCCCAGCAGCACGTTGAGGGTGAAGATCATCCGCCGCATGTCGATCTCTTCCTGAGAAAACGTCGCGCGGTGGCCTGGGCTGACGATGACACGAGGCGCGCTGGCCGCCATTTCTCGGGTTACGCGGGTAATAACTTCAGCAGGAACATCAGCCAGCTTTTGCGCCCATTCAGGCGTTGTCTCTTGTACGGCCTCTGCCAGCTGTGCAAACCCCGTGGTATAACGCTCCACAAACTGCGCGTCATACAGTTTTTCTTTAATCATGACGTGGCACATTGCCATCAGTACCGGCAAGTCGCCGCCAGGCCTGATGGCATGCCATTCATCCGCTTTACTGGAAAATACGGACAAGCGAGGGTCGAAGCTGACCATCTTCGCGCCTCTCTCCTGCGCGGTCATCAGTTCGTGCGTGTCGGCAACCTCAATACCTTCATAGAGGTTATGGCCAAAAGAGACCATATAACGGGTGTTGGCGATGTCCATGGACAGATCGCCGCCCATCATCACTTTAGCGGCAATGGATTTCCCGGCGGGACATGTCGAGGCATGGGTAAAGGTGTTCGGCGAACCGAAGGCCGTCGCCAGGTGAAATAAATGACCGGAAAGCGAGCCGGATTTAGAAGAGAAGACAACGCCCTGAGGACCATATTGCGCTTTTATGGCACTCATCTTTTCGGCAATTTCTTGATAGGCTTGCTGCCAGCTAATGACCTGCCATTCTCCAGCGCCACGCGGGCCAGTGCGCTTCATCGGTTTAACAATACGGTGCGGATCGTTAACCAGGCTCACGCCGCTGCCCCCTCGGGCACAGACCCGGGTACCCTGCTGCGGCGCATTAGGATTCCCCTGGATGAAAACGGTTTTATTATTAATGACCTGAGCTTGAATGGGACATCGAAATGAACACATTTCGCACAGACTTGGCGTGAGTGAGGTTTTCCCCTTGATACTCTCTGGTGCATTACGCGCCAGTGCACCCGGTGGAAAAGTTCCTATTGCGCAAGCGGAGCAGCCAATACCCACGCCGCGCAAAAAGTTACGCCGACTAATGCTCATATAACCTCCTGTTATTAGATATATCCAATTATTATATGGAGTTTATATTATTAATTTTTAACCTCACTCACATTTCCTTACAATGAAGCAAGAACATCCTGACGAATCAGAACCTATTGTTTACAAAGACTTTTAAAACTTCCAAAACTCAACAATTAACCGTAAAAATAACAATAATGGTTATCAATCAAATTATTAAAATGAAATTATCCTTGATGATAATCATGCCAACAAATACAGTTTCGATCGTTTAATTAATTCAAGAAATATATAAAAGCACCGTTCATCTCAATTTTATTGCGACCTGATTCCCCGAACAGATAATCGCATTGCTGATTACCTCGCTATTTTTTGGTACTCTTATAAAAGCGCTAAATTGATCCCGGACATAACTGAACAATGAATGACGGCAAGCAGCACCCTACGTTTCTCTTCCACGATTACGAAACCTTTGGTACCCATCCGGCGCTGGACAGGCCCGCACAATTTGCGGCCATCCGCACGGATAACGATTTCAACATTATCGGCGATCTAGAGGTTTTTTATTGCAAGCCTGCGGACGACTATCTGCCGCACCCGGAAGCGGTACTTATCACCGGTATTACCCCGCAGGAAGCGCGTGAAAAAGGAGAGAACGAAGCAACGTTTGCTGCCCGCATTCACGCCCTGTTTACCGTGCCTAAAACCTGTATTGTGGGCTATAACAATGTGCGCTTCGACGACGAAGTGACGCGCAATATCCTGTACCGCAATTTCTACGACCCCTACGCCTGGAGCTGGCAGCACGATAATTCACGTTGGGATTTACTGGATGTCATGCGCGCCTGTTATGCCCTGCGTCCGGAAGGCATTAACTGGCCAGAAAACGACGACGGGTTACCCAGTTTCCGCCTTGAGCATTTGACCAAAGCCAACGGCATTGAACACGCCAACGCCCACGATGCGATGGCCGACGTGTACGCCACCATTGCGATGGCGCAGTTGGTTAAGTCGCGTCAGCCTCGTCTGTTCGACTATCTCTATAGCCACCGGAACAAACACAAGCTGGCCGCCCTGATCGATGTCCCACAAATGAAACCGTTGGTTCATGTCTCTGGCATGTTCGGCGCATGGCGCGGCAATACCAGTTGGGTTGCGCCGCTCGCCTGGCACCCGGACAATCGCAACGCGGTCATCATGGTTGACTTAGCCGGTGATATTTCTCCCCTGCTTGAGCTGGACAGCGACACGCTGCGTGAGCGCCTTTACACCGCCAAAGCCGACCTGGGCGATAACGTAGCGGTACCCGTGAAACTGGTGCACATCAACAAATGCCCGGTTCTGGCACAGGCCAACACACTACGCCCTGAAGATGCCGACCGACTGGGAATTAACCGTCAGCATTGTCTGGATAACCTCAAAATCCTGCGTGAAAACCCGCAGGTTCGCGATAAAGTGGTGGCTATTTTTTCCGAGGCAGAACCCTTCACACCGTCAGACAACGTGGATGCCCAACTGTATAACGGTTTTTTCAGCGATGCCGACCGCGCTGCGATGAAAATCGTGCTGGAAACCGACCCACGCAATTTACCGGCACTGGATATTACCTTTGTTGATAAGCGTATTGAAAAGCTGCTGTTTAATTACCGCGCGCGTAACTTCCCCGGCACGCTGGATGAGTCTGAACAGCAGCGCTGGCTGGAACATCGCCGTCAGGTGTTTACCGCAGAGTTTTTACAGCAATATGCCAATGAATTGCAGATGCTGAGTCAACAGTATGCGGATAATAAAGAGAAGCTGGTGCTGCTGAAATCACTCTGGCAATACGCCGAAGAGATTGTGTAAGAAGAGAAACTGACACGCAGGTATAAAAAAACCGGAGAACATGTCTCCGGTTAGGCAATTTGCCGGATGGTGGCGCAAGGCCCCCAGTCCGGCAAACATCAATTACTGCGCGATATCTTCGTACTGTGGAACCGGATTGCGGAAGCTTTTGGTCACGCAAGCCAGGTAAACCAGACCAATACCCGCCCAGATCAGACCCAGAACCATCGAGCTTTCTTCCAGGTTAACCCACAGTGCGCCGACGGTCAGAGCACCACACACCGGCATGACCAGGTAGTTGAAGTGGTCTTTCAGCGTCTTGTTGCGTTTTTCGCGGATCCAGAACTGTGAAATCACAGACAGGTTCACGAAGGTAAACGCCACCAGCGCACCGAAGTTGATCAGCGCCGTCGCCGTCACCAGGTCAAATTTGATTGCCAGCAGCGCAATCGCACCCACCAGCAGCACGTTCCATGCAGGAGTACGCCATTTCGGGTGAATATAACCGAAGAAACGGGTCGGGAATACGCCATCGCGCCCCATCACGTACATCAGACGAGAAACGCCCGCATGTGCCGCCATACCGGATGCCAGTACGGTGACGCTGGAGAACACCAGCACGCCCCACTGGAAGGTTTTACCCGCAACGTACAGCATGATTTCCGGCTGTGACGCGTCCGGATCTTTAAAGCGAGAGATATCCGGGAAGTACAATTGCAGGAAGTAGGAGGCACCAATAAAGATCAGGCCACCAATCAGCGCGGTCAGGAAGATAGCCTTCGGAATAACGCGCTCTGCGTCTTTGGTTTCTTCTGACAGCGAAGAGATGCCGTCAAAACCAAGGAACGAGAAGCACAGGATAGTTGCACCGGTAATCATCGGCACCACATGCGCGCCTTCAGACCAGAATGGACGGGTGCTGGTCAGCGTGCCTGCGCCTTCGCCGTGCATAATGCCGTAAATGATCAGGCCAACAATCACTGCCACAATACCCATCTGCAAAATAACAATCAGGGTATTGAAGTTCGCGACGGCCTTGATGCTGCGCAGATTCGAGATGGTCATAAAGCCCACCAGCGCGACAACAAAGATCCACGACGGTACCGACGGCACCAGCGCTTCAAAGTAGATTTTAGCCAACAGGATGTTGATCATCGGCATGAACAGATAGTCCAGCAGTGATGACCAGCCCACCATAAAGCCTACGGTCGGGCTAATGGATTTCTGAGCATAGGTGTACGCAGAGCCAGCAGACGGGAAACGGCGAACCAGTTTACCGTAGCTCAACGCAGTAAAGAGAATGGCAACCAACGCAAAAGCATAAGCCGTCGCGACATGACCATCGGTCAAGCCCGAAACGATACCAAATGTATCGAACAGCGTCATCGGCTGCATATAGGCAAGGCCCATCATGACAACCGGAACCAACGTAAGCGTTTTACGTAATTCCACGCGAGAGGTGTTTGGAGTAACGTTATGCGACATGGTCATTCCCCTTTACGGTGAATACCGTCGCGTAAGCAAAAAATTGCCCCATTTTTACGAATTCCTCAGCGACAACAACTGTCGGTTTTTAGTAAGTATCTATCCGGTACGAAGCCCGGCCTCTTTTATGAATGATTGGTTTGATGCAAAAAAATAACCGACGCGTATTAAAACGTCGGCTAATGTCATTTTTTGCAAGCGGCGTATTTTGCACTAAATTGGAGAGAAATAACAAGAGAATGAGATAGCCAAAAATAAATATTTTTATCTAACCGCCTGATTTATCGACACTCGATTTTACATAAACGCCTGCGATAGCACTATTTGCTAAAATCTGATCTCGCCACCAGGCGCTGGCTAATCCTGACGTCTGTTCATTCCAGCCAATCCACACCGGTTCAAACATAATTTGTGCGACCACTTTCTTCTCTATCAGGGCACCGCTGTCCAAAAAACGTTGTGCCAGATAGCGCGGTAAATACCCGCATCCCAGCCCACTGATCTGCAGTTCCAGCTTGGTTTTAAAGTCAAAAACGGTGATTGCATCCTGATCGTCAAGCAGTTGAGAACCCGACAAGCTCGCCAGATGAGGACTGTCCCCCACCACAATGGCACGGAAACGTTTAATGGTACGCCGTTGCAGTGGTTCGTCTTCCTGCGCCAGCGGATGATGAGGTGCGATCACAAACACCTGTTCGAGGTCACCTAAACGCGCAAAACCAAAATTACTCGCGGAAGGCGGTTCATGCATCGCCCCGACGATAATATCGGCCCGCCCTTGGGTGAGCGCCTCCCAGGAACCGCCCAGTACACCGTTGATAAATTTAAGCCGCGTGACGCTGTGGTGCTGGTAGAAGGATTCGATAAGCGGGGCCAGCAGTGAAAAAGGAAAGGTGTCATCCACGCCAATAACCAGCTGGTTCTCCCAACCTTCGTGCAGTTTGATGGCCTGTTTTTCGAGTTCGCGGACGGTATGCAGTACCTCCCGCCCCTTTTCCAGCAGCATCTGCCCAGTGCGGGTAAACTTCGCCCGATGCCCGCTGCGATCCAACAATTGAATATTCAGATCGCTTTCCAGCTTATGGACGGTATAACTCAGCGCGGACGGCGTCTTAAACAATTTTGCCGACGCCGCCGCGAAACTTCCCTCTTTATCTAACGCGTCGAGGATGATCAGAACGTCCAGCAGTGGTTTCATACTCACCCCCTGGCGGTATATGACGGCACGCTGCTGGTCTGTCACTCCATCGGCATCACCAGCGGGTCGGGATACTGGTACTCAAACCCAAGTTCATTGCAAATTCGGTTGCCGTCAATGACTTTACCTTTACCGTTATCCACACCGTCCCGGAATTCCGGCGGTTCCAGCCCCAGCAAACGCGCCATCTGGGGATAGAACACATTACGCGCCGGATGCATAGGCGCACATATATTATAGATGTGTCCTCCTTTCGGTGCCTGGAGCAGCAAAGCGATCGCCGACACCACATCGTCCAGATGCACCAGATTGACGCCATGCTGTCCATCCGGTGCCGTTTTACCGGCGAAAAAACGCCCTGGGTGTCTGCCCGGTCCAACCAACCCGGCGAGGCGCACAATGTCTACCGAGGTCCCCGGCAGGTTATGCAACCAGTCCTCAAGTTCTTTCAGCACACGACCGCTTGCCGTCACCGGATTGCGCGGCGAGCCTTCCTTCACGGCTCCCTGTACGTCACCATACACCGACGTCGAGCTGGTAAAAATAATCCGTGGAATGCGGTATGCCAGCGCACTGTCGACCAGCTCCTGCATCGCCTGCAGATAAAAATCT
>NZ_SZWV01000034.1:90505-90997 GCF_005280945.1 Citrobacter sp. wls718 | reverse complement strand
ATCGACATCCATCAGCGCATCGAGATCGTCTGACGCGCACACCAGCTCAGGTTCAAGGCGCAGCGAGTAGCTTTCGATACCGCTCATACGGGCCGCTTCCACCCCATCCAGCGTGGTTTTGCTGCCGGTGACCTGCCAGCCTCGCGCCGCCAGCGACATGGCTAACGGCATGCCTAACCAACCTAACCCGACAATTGCGACCTTTTTCATGCCTTCTCTCCTGACTTGTGGCCTGTTACCCAAGGCTACGCCAGCCCACGGTGGCTGACAATTCATAGTATCAATATGAAATGAATTAATGATCAAAAAAAGCCCTTGCTTTCGGTGACTAAAGTGGTTTAGGTTAAAAGACATCAAATGAATAAACATTCATCGAGAAAATTTTATGACACGCGCTCAATTTAAACACCATCATCACCATCATCCTGACTAGTCTTTCAGGCGATGTGTGCTGGGAGACATTTAACTCTTCCAGTGGTGCATGAGCGCATG
>NZ_SZWV01000034.1:52736-90465 GCF_005280945.1 Citrobacter sp. wls718 | reverse complement strand
TTCTTCCGGGGGCTTTTTTTTGGTGCGTGACCCAGACCGATTCAGACAGGATAACGAGGACAAAAGAATGTTAGACAATACCCGTTTACGCATAGCTATGCAGAAATCAGGCCGCTTAAGCGATGATTCACGCGAATTACTGGCCCGCTGTGGCATTAAAATTAATCTTCACACCCAGCGCCTGATTGCGATGGCAGAGAACATGCCGATTGATATTCTCCGCGTGCGTGATGACGATATTCCGGGTCTGGTGATGGACGGCGTGGTTGACCTCGGCATCATTGGTGAAAACGTTTTAGAAGAAGAGTTGCTCAACCGCCGGGCGCAGGGCGAAGATCCGCGCTACTTTACGCTGCGTCGTCTCGACTTCGGTGGCTGTCGCCTCTCGTTAGCCACCCCGGCGGACGAAGCCTGGGACGGCCCGGCTTCGCTGAACGGTAAACGTGTTGCCACTTCCTACCCGCACCTGCTGAAACGTTATCTCGATCAGAAAGGCGTCACGTTTAAATCCTGCCTGCTAAACGGCTCAGTAGAAGTTGCCCCGCGTGCGGGCCTGGCCGATGCGATTTGCGATCTGGTCTCAACCGGCGCCACGCTGGAAGCCAACGGCCTGCGTGAAGTCGAAGTGATTTACCGCTCCAAAGCCTGCCTGATCCAGCGCGACGGCGAGATGGCGGAAGCCAAGCAGCAGCTGATCGATAAATTACTGACCCGCATTCAGGGCGTGATTCAGGCCCGCGAATCCAAGTACATCATGATGCACGCCCCAACCGAACGTCTGGACGAGGTCATCGCCCTGCTGCCAGGCGCAGAGCGTCCAACTATTCTGCCACTGGCAGGCGATCAGCAGCGCGTGGCCATGCACATGGTCAGCAGCGAAACCCTGTTCTGGGAAACCATGGAAAAACTGAAAGCGCTCGGTGCCAGTTCGATTCTGGTGCTGCCAATTGAGAAGATGATGGAGTGATCTGATGCCTGATGGCGCTTCGCTTATCAGGCCTACAAGAATTGTCACAATCATTGATATTACGGGTCTTGTAGGCCGGATAAGGCAGCACCGCCATCCGGCAACACCCGATAATGGAGTAACGACCATGAGCTTCAATACCCTGATTGACTGGAATACCTGCAGCATCGAACAGCAACGCGAATTGCTGATGCGCCCGGCAATCTCTGCCTCGGACAGCATCACCCGTACCGTCAGCGACATTCTGGATAACGTCAAATCACGCGGTGATGCGGCGCTGCGCGAATACAGCGCCAAATTTGATAAAACCACCGTCAGCGCGCTGAAAGTCAGTGCCGAAGAGATTTCTGCCGCCAGCGCGCGTCTGAGTGAGGACCTCAAGCAGGCGATGGCGGTCGCGGTGAAAAATATTGAAACGTTTCACAACGCGCAAAAACTGCCCGCGGTAGATATTGAAACGCAGCCCGGCGTGCGCTGCCAGCAGGTGACCCGTCCGGTCAGCTCCGTCGGTTTGTATATTCCGGGGGGATCGGCCCCACTCTTCTCAACGGTATTGATGCTTGCCACCCCGGCCCGTATTGCTGGTTGCCAACGCGTGGTGCTGTGCTCGCCACCGCCTATCGCCGACGAAATTTTGTATGCGGCGCAGCTGTGCGGTGTGCAAGAAGTGTTTAACGTCGGTGGCGCCCAGGCAATTGCCGCTCTGGCCTTCGGTAGCGAATCGGTACCCAAAGTCGACAAAATTTTTGGCCCCGGTAATGCCTGGGTAACGGAGGCCAAGCGCCAGGTAAGCCAGCGTCTGGACGGTGCGGCCATTGATATGCCGGCCGGACCTTCCGAAGTACTGGTGATTGCCGACAGCGGCGCGACCCCGGATTTCGTCGCCTCCGATCTGCTCTCGCAGGCCGAGCACGGCCCGGACTCTCAGGTGATCCTGCTGACGCCAGATGCCGGGATAGCCCGCCGCGTGGCTGACGCCGTTGAACGCCAGCTTGCTGAACTACCACGCGCGGAAACAGCGCGTCAGGCGCTGAGCGCCAGCCGTCTGATTGTGACCCGGGATCTGGCGCAGTGCATCGCCATTTCTAACCAGTACGGCCCAGAGCACCTGATCATTCAGACCCGTAACGCCCGTGAACTGGTCGATGACATCACCAGCGCCGGCTCCGTGTTTCTCGGTGACTGGTCACCGGAATCCGCCGGTGATTATGCCTCAGGCACAAACCACGTGCTACCGACCTACGGTTACACCGCGACCTGTTCAAGCCTCGGGCTGGCAGACTTCCAAAAGCGGATGACCGTCCAGGAACTGTCGCCACAAGGTTTCTCAGCTCTCGCCTCAACCATCGAAACGCTGGCCGCCGCGGAGCGACTGACCGCCCACAAAAATGCCGTCACCCTGCGTGTTAACGCCCTCAAGGAGCAAGCATGAGCACTGACAACATTCTTAGCGTCACCGATTTAGCCCGTAAAAATGTCCGCGAACTGACGCCCTATAAGTCTGCCCGTCGTCTGGGCGGTAATGGCGACGTCTGGCTGAATGCCAACGAGTTCCCGACGGCCGTTGAGTTTCAGCTCAGCCAGCAGACGCTTAACCGTTACCCGGAATGTCAGCCAAAAGCGGTGATTGAGAATTACGCACAGTACGCGGGCGTTAAACCGGAGCAGGTGTTGGTTAGCCGAGGGGCAGATGAAGGTATCGAACTGTTGGTACGCGCGTTTTGTGAACCCGGCCAGGATGCCATTCTTTACTGCCCGCCGACCTACGGCATGTACAGCGTCAGCGCTGAGACCATCGGCGTGGAATGCCGCACCGTGCCTACGCTTGCCGACTGGCAGCTCGATCTCCAGGGCATTGCCGACAAGCTTGATGGCGTGAAGGTGGTTTACGTTTGCAGCCCTAACAATCCGACCGGCCAGTTGATTAACCCACAAGATCTACGCTCGCTGCTTGAAATGACCCAAGGTAAAGCCATTGTGGTCGCCGATGAAGCGTACATTGAGTTCTGTCCGCAGGCGACGCTGGCCGGCTGGTTAACGGAATATCCACACCTGGTGGTTCTGCGTACCCTTTCCAAGGCGTTTGCGCTGGCAGGGTTGCGCTGCGGATTTACGCTGGCCAATGAAGAGGTGATTAACCTGCTGTTGAAAGTGATCGCCCCCTACCCGCTGTCGACGCCGGTAGCCGATATCGCCGCCCAGGCGCTGACGCCACAAGGCATTGCCGCCATGCGTGAACGCGTAGCGCAGATCCTACAAGAACGTCAGTATCTGGTGGATGCACTGAAAACCATTCCGTGCGTGGAGCAGGTTTTCACCTCTGAAACCAACTATATTCTGGCCCGCTTTACCGCTTCCAGTTCTGTGTTTAAATCTTTGTGGGATCAGGGCATTATCTTACGAGACCAGAACAAACAACCTTCATTAAGCGGCTGCCTGCGGATCACCGTCGGCACCCGTGAAGAAAGCCAGCGCGTCATTGACGCTTTACGTGCGGAGCAAATATGAGCCAGAAGTATCTTTTTATTGACCGTGATGGAACCCTGATTTCAGAACCGCCAAGTGACTTTCAGGTTGATCGCTTTGACAAACTGGCCTTTGAGCCGGAGGTTGTCCCTGCCCTGCTCAAGCTGCAAAAAGCCGGTTATAAACTGGTGATGATCACCAACCAGGATGGACTGGGAACGCAAAGCTTCCCGCAGGCTGAGTTTGACGGGCCGCATAACCTGATGATGCAGATTTTCACCTCGCAGGGCGTGGTGTTTGATGAGGTGCTGATCTGCCCGCACCTGCCAGCAGACGAATGCGACTGCCGTAAACCAAAAGTGAAGCTGGTCGAACAGTATCTGGCTGAACAGGCGCTGGATACCGCGAACAGCTACGTGATTGGCGACCGCGCAACCGACATTCAGCTGGCTGAAAACATGGGTATCGGCGGGTTACGCTACCACCGTGACACCCTGAACTGGTCGATGATTAGCGAACAGCTGACCAAACGCGACCGCTACGCCCACGTTGAGCGTAATACCAAAGAAACGCAGATTGACGTCAAAGTGTGGCTGGACCGCGAGGGCCGCAGCAAAATTAATACCGGCGTCGGCTTCTTTGACCACATGCTGGATCAAATCTCGACCCACGGCGGTTTTCGCATGGAAATCACCGTCAAGGGCGACTTGTATATTGACGATCACCACACCGTAGAAGATACCGGTCTGGCGCTGGGCGAAGCGTTAAAACTGGCGTTGGGTGACAAGCGTGGCATCAACCGCTTCGGGTTTGTGCTGCCAATGGACGAATGCCTGGCCCGCTGCGCGCTGGATATCTCCGGACGTCCGCACCTGGAATACCGGGCTGAATTCACCTATCAGCGCGTTGGCGATCTGAGCACCGAGATGATCGAGCACTTTTTCCGTTCGCTCTCTTACACCATGGGCGTGACGCTGCACCTGAAGACCAAGGGCAAAAACGATCACCACCGTGTGGAAAGCCTGTTCAAGGCCTTTGGCCGCACGCTGCGCCAGGCGATTCGCGTTGAGGGCGATACTCTTCCCTCTTCAAAAGGAGTGCTGTGATGAACGTGGTGATCCTCGACACCGGCTGCGCCAACCTCAACTCGGTGAAATCTGCCGTGGCGCGTCACGGTTATGACCCCATCGTCAGCCGCGACGCCGATGTGGTACTGCGCGCCGATAAGCTTTTTCTGCCCGGCGTCGGGACCGCGCAAGCGGCGATGGATCAGCTACGTGAACGCGAACTGATTGAGCTGATCAAAGCCTGTACCCAACCGGTTCTGGGGATTTGTTTAGGCATGCAACTGCTCGGTCGGCGCAGTGAAGAGAGCAATGGCGTTGACCTGCTGGGTATTATTGAGCAGAACGTACCTAAGATGACCGACTTTGGTCTGCCGCTGCCGCATATGGGCTGGAACCGGGTGTATCCGCAGGCGGGAAATCGCCTGTTCCGCGGCATTGACGATGGCGCATATTTTTATTTTGTTCACAGCTACGCAATGCCGGTCAATCCCTCGACCATTGCCCAGTGCCATTACGGTGAACCGTTCACTGCAGCGGTACAAAAAGACAATTTCTTCGGCGTACAGTTTCACCCTGAGCGCTCGGGTGCCGCTGGGGCGCTGTTGCTGAAAAATTTTCTGGAGATGTGATGATTATTCCGGCATTAGATTTAATCGATGGCACAGTTGTGCGTCTCCACCAGGGCGATTACGCCACCCAGCGTGATTACGGCAACGATCCCCTGCCGCGCTTGCAGGATTACGCCGCACAAGGTGCACAGGTTCTGCACCTGGTAGATTTAACCGGCGCGAAAGATCCGCTCAAGCGTCAGATCCCGCTGATTAAAACGCTGGTCGCCGGTGTCAACGTACCGGTGCAGGTTGGCGGCGGTGTGCGCACAGAAGAGGACGTTGCGGCCCTGCTTGCAGCCGGCGTGGCGCGCGTTGTGGTTGGCTCGACGGCGGTAAAATCACCTGAAGTCGTCAAAGGCTGGTTCGAGCGTTTCGGTGCAGATGCACTGGTGCTGGCGCTGGATGTGCGTATTGACAAACAAGGCAACAAGCAGGTCGCGGTCAGCGGCTGGCAGGAAGACTCCGGCGTTTCGCTGGAAGAACTGGTGGAAACCTACCTGCCCGTTGGCCTGAAGCATGTGCTGTGCACCGATATCTCCCGCGACGGCACGCTGGCAGGCTCTAACGTATCGCTTTATGAAGAAGTCTGCGCTAAATATCCGCAGGTGGCCTTTCAGTCATCCGGTGGTATTGGTGATATCGACGACGTTGCCGCCCTGCGCGGAACCGGCGTGCGCGGCGTGATCGTCGGACGCGCGCTGCTGGAAGGTAAATTCACCGTTGAGGAGGCCATTCAATGCTGGCAAAACGCATAATTCCGTGTCTGGACGTTCGCGATGGTCAGGTAGTGAAAGGCGTCCAGTTTCGTAATCACGAGGTCATCGGTGACATCGTCCCGCTGGCGAAACGCTATGCCGACGAGGGTGCAGATGAGCTGGTGTTCTACGATATCACCGCCTCCAGCGATGGACGTGTAGTCGATAAGAGCTGGGTATCGCGCGTAGCAGAAGTGATCGACATCCCGTTCTGCGTGGCGGGCGGGATTAAGTCAGTGGACGATGCCGCGAAAATACTGACCTTCGGCGCTGATAAAATTTCTGTCAACTCCCCTGCGCTGGCTGACCCGTCGCTGATTACCCGCCTGGCCGAGCGCTTTGGCGTGCAGTGCATCGTGGTTGGGATCGATACCTGGCATGACGCCGAAACCGGGATGTATCACGTTAATCAATACACTGGCGATGAAAGCCGAACCCGCGTCACCCAGTGGGAAACCCTCGACTGGGTTCAAGAGGTGCAAAAACTCGGCGCAGGTGAAATCGTCCTCAATATGATGAACCAGGACGGCGTGCGTAATGGCTACGATCTCGAACAGCTGAAAAAAGTACGTGAAGTATGCCACGTTCCGCTGATCGCCTCCGGCGGCGCAGGAACCATGGAACACTTCCTTGCTGCCTTCCAGGATGCGGATGTCGATGGCGCGCTCGCCGCTTCAGTGTTCCACAAGCAGATTATTAATATTGGTGAATTAAAAACGTACCTGGCAACGCAGGGCGTGGAGATCAGGATATGTTAACGAAGCAACAATGCCGCGAACTGGACTGGGAAAAAACCGACGGACTGATGCCGGTCGTGGTCCAGCATGCGGTCTCCGGCGAAGTATTGATGCTGGGTTATATGAACCTTGAAGCACTGGACAAAACGCTTGAAAGCGGCAAAGTGACCTTTTTCTCGCGCACCAAACAGCGCCTGTGGACCAAGGGCGAAACCTCCGGCAACTTCCTCAATGTGGTCAGCATTACGCCCGATTGCGATAACGACACGTTGCTGGTGCTGGTGAACCCGATTGGGCCCACCTGCCATAAAGGAACCAGCAGCTGTTTTGGCGAGGCCAGCCACCAGTGGCTGTTCCTGTATCAGCTTGAACAGCTACTTGCTGAGCGTAAAACGGCGGACCCGGAGAGTTCCTACACGGCTAAGCTGTATGCCAGCGGTACTAAACGCATCGCCCAGAAAGTCGGTGAAGAAGGCGTGGAGGCCGCGCTGGCCGCAACGGTACATGACCGTTTCGAACTGACCAATGAGGCATCCGATCTGATGTACCACCTGCTGGTACTGTTGCAGGATCAGGATCTCGATCTGACCACGGTAATAGAGAATTTGCGTCAGCGGCATCAGTAAACTTCGGGCGTAAAAAAACCGGGCGATACCCGGTTTTTTGTTTTTTAGCTCGGCGTCATACTGACTTACTGCGCTTTTGCTTTGTAGCCCCGTAAAGCATTGCGCCCCAGCACCACGCCCGCGCCAATCATTCCACCGAGCAGTACCGCCAGCACCAGCGTAATGGCTTTCTTCGGGCTGTCGCGACGGATCGGTAAGGTCGGTTTCATTACATAGCGGTATGCGTGCACACTACCCGGTTCCACTTTCAACGCCTGAACAGACAGCAGATTTTGACGCGTCTGATAGTATTGGTCAGAGAACGTTAACGGGCGAGTCGCTTCGTTCTTCACCATGGAAGAAAGCGCCTCACTGCCCAGCATAAACATGGTGTCCTGAGAAACCTGATCGGCCTGCTGGACCTGTGGCAACTTAATATTGGACTGTTCCGCCACCTTGAGCGCCTGAGTCATCTGCGCAATGCGCAATGCTTTTTGCTCTTCCGCCACCGTTTCTTGCGCTTCAAGCGACTTTTGCAAATCTGCGACTCGGTTTTTCACGCTCATGGACAGGTCAGCATTCAACTCCTTCGCCACACTTTCATCGACCTGCTGAATATATTGCGCCAGCGTTTTTTGTGCTTCCTCAGCAGTACGGCTGGTGTAGGAAACCTTTAACGGTAATGTCTGACCTTTCACCGCTTCATCAATAGTCAGTTTTTCCGGCATATCCTGGTTATCCAGCGTTTCCGCTAATGCAGAGAATGCTGAGCTAAAACGACCAATAAACCCCGTCTGCACATCGGTGACTTTGGGCGCATTGTCGCCAAACAATACACTCATGGCATTATTGTAGCTGGCTAGCTGACCTACATCTGGCTGAGTCACAATCGCCGTCGAGGTCCATTTCTCTTTCGCTACCGCCAGATAGCCCACAGCAAGGAGGATAGCAACAACAACACAGACAACAATCGTCATTTTGCCGCGCCACAACTGCATCACTAAATCAATTAAATCAATCTGTTCCGGATCGTTACTGCGCCCGGATACGTTGTTATCACCGACAGACATAATTACCCTAAATGAGGAAAGACTTAACGCCAATAGTTTAGCCATAAATTCAGGTAATGCCATAGGATTACTGATAAAAAATACAGATTATTTAAGTGATATTGATTGGTATTTTAATCACTACTTAAAAAGTTAAGCGGGCAATCATCGCAGTCAACAATGAAAATCTGACTGGCGCGACTATTCATGCCATCCTATCAATTCACGCTGTGAATAAAAATGACGTAACCAGAAAAACCGAACAGGGTAATAACAGATAACGATTATCTTTTTTATCGTCAAACGGTATGATTCTCCCTTTCTGGCGCCTGATGGCGCCTGGCAACAATAAAGCCAGACAGAGGTACAACATGAAATACCTGGTTACGGGTGCCGCCGGTTTTATCGGCTTCCACGTTAGCAAACGCTTGCTGGACGCTGGCCACCAGGTGGTCGGTATGGATAATCTCAACGATTACTACGATGTCAGCCTTAAGCAGGCGCGCCTGGCGTTGCTGGTACACCCCGGATTCCATTTTCATAAGCTTGCTTTAGCTGACCGGGAAAGCATGGCCGCACTTTTCGCGGACGAGCGCTTTGATCGCGTAATCCATCTCGCCGCACAGGCGGGCGTTCGATACTCAATCGACAATCCACATGCTTACGCAGACTCCAATCTGACCGGCTTTTTGAACGTACTGGAAGGGTGTCGGCATAACCAAATCCAACACCTGCTCTATGCCTCCTCCAGCTCGGTCTACGGCCTGAATCGCAAAATGCCTTTCTCAACGGATGATTCCGTTGATCACCCCGTATCCTTATATGCGGCAACCAAAAAAGCTAACGAACTGATGGCGCATACCTACTCTCATTTATATGGCCTGCCGACCACGGGGTTGCGTTTCTTCACCGTGTACGGCCCGTGGGGTCGCCCGGATATGGCGCTGTTTAAGTTCACCAAAGCGATGCTGGAAGGGAAAAGCATCGACGTCTATAACTTTGGTAAAATGAAGCGTGACTTTACCTATATTGATGATATCGCCGAGGCGATTGTTCGCCTGCAGGACATTATTCCGCAGACCGACGCACAATGGACCGTTGAAACCGGTACTCCAGCTACCAGTATTGCCCCCTATCGCGTCTACAATATTGGCAATAGTGCCCCGGTTGAGTTGATGGATTACATCAAAGCACTGGAAGAAGCGCTAGGCATTGAAGCCACTAAAAATATGTTGCCTCTGCAACCTGGAGACGTGCTGGAAACCAGCGCAGATACTCAAGCGCTGTACGACGTGATTGGCTTTAAACCCGAAACAACCGTTAAAGATGGTGTAAAAAACTTTGTGGACTGGTATCGCGATTTCTACGCGGTATAAATTCATTCGTTCTGAAATATAAAAGAGGCCTTTTAAACGGCCTCTTTTATTCGCGATATAGGTTAGTCATTACCAAACAGATCGCGGGTGTACACCTTATCGGCGACATCACTTAGTTCCGGCGTCATACGGTTAGAAATGATAATATCCGCTTCATTTTTAAACACGTTTAAATCACGTACCACGCGCGAATGGAAAAATTCATCCTCTTTCATTACCGGTTCAAAAATAATCACCGGCACGCCTTTGGCTTTAATCCGCTTCATGATCCCCTGAATGGACGATGCGCGGAAGTTATCAGAACCACTTTTCATGATTAAGCGATAAACCCCCACCACCTTCGGCTTGCGTGCAAGGATGGAGTCGGCAATAAAGTCTTTGCGCGTGCGGTTGGCATCCACAATAGCAGAGATAAGATTATTGGGAACCGACTGGTAGTTTGCCAGCAACTGTTTGGTGTCTTTCGGCAGGCAATAGCCGCCATAACCAAATGAGGGGTTGTTATAGTGATTACCAATACGCGGATCCAGACAGACGCCTTCGATGATTTGGCGGGTATCCAGACCTAAACTCTCAGCATAACTGTCAAGCTCGTTAAAGTACGCCACGCGCATGGCAAGATAGGTATTGGCAAACAGTTTAATGGCTTCGGCTTCGGTTGAGTCGGTAAATAATGTGGGAATGTCTTGCTTGATGGCACCTTCCTGCAACAATGCCGCAAATCGTTCAGCACGCGCGGAACGTTCGCCAATCACAATACGTGAAGGATGGAGATTGTCATAAAGCGCCTTTCCTTCCCGCAGAAACTCCGGTGAGAAAATAATATTTTCCGTGCCAAGACGTTCTTTAATCGACTGGGTAAAACCAACCGGAATAGTTGATTTTATAATCATTACCGCCTGCGGATTTATTTCCAGTACATCACGGATGATTGACTCCACGCTGGACGTATTGAAGTAGTTGGTTTTAGGATCGTAATCGGTTGGCGTGGCAATAATGACGTAGTCAGCATTGCGATAAGCCTCTTGCTTGTCGGTGGTTGCGCGGAAGTTGAGATCTTTTGTGGCCAGATACTCTTCAATTTCTTTATCAGCAATCGGTGACTGTTTCTGATTCAGCATGTCCACTTTGGATTGCACAATATCCAGCGCAACCACTTCGTGGTGCTGGGCAATCAGAATACCGTTCGATAGCCCCACATAACCTGTACCTGAAATCGTTATTTTCATTAGCTCTAACTTCTTCTGGTTAAACATTAAAGAGTGAACAATTCACCATCGTTAGACCCAACGTTGTCGTATCGGATCAGCATAGGTGCATTATATCGCTATTTAGCACAGCTACGCCTATCAGACCTGACCGAATGCCGTTTTTTGCCCATAAAAAAGCCCGGAGGAGCGCTCCGGGCCTACATTTTCGTCAGGGCTAAATCAGATTAATCCAGCCATTCCGTATGGAACACGCCTTCTTTATCTGTGCGCTTATAGGTGTGCGCACCGAAGTAGTCACGCTGCGCCTGGATCAGGTTAGCAGGCAGAACTTCTGCACGATAGCTGTCGTAATAGGCAACCGCCGCGGAGAAGGTAGGAACCGGAATACCGTTCTGCACGGCATACGCCACCACATCACGCAGCGACTGCTGATATTCATCAGCGATGTTCTTGAAGTACGGATCAAGCAGCAGGTTAGCAATACCGGAATTTTTAGCGTAAGCATCGGTGATCTTCTGCAGGAACTGCGCACGAATGATGCAGCCCGCACGGAAGATCTTGGCAATCTCACCGTAGTTCAGATCCCAGTTGTGTTCGTCAGAAGCGGCGCGCAGCTGAGAGAAGCCCTGGGCGTAAGACACAATTTTACCCAGATACAGCGCGCGACGCACTTTCTCGATAAATTCGGCTTTATCACCCGCTAGCTGAGCTTTAGGTCCGGTCAGGACTTTAGAGGCCGCAACACGCTGCTCTTTCAGAGAAGAGATGTAGCGAGCGAATACGGATTCAGTAATCAGCGACAGCGGCTCACCGAGATCCAGGGAACTCTGGCTGGTCCACTTACCGGTACCTTTGTTAGCGGCTTCATCCAGAATGACGTCAACCAGGTATTTACCTTCTTCATCTTTTTTGGTGAAGATGTCTTTGGTGATGTCGATCAGATAGCTGCTCAGTTCACCATTGTTCCATTCGGTGAAAGTGCTTGCCAGCTCTTCGTTAGACAGGTTCAAACCACCTTTCAGCAAGGAGTAGGCTTCAGCAATTAGCTGCATATCGCCATACTCGATACCGTTGTGAACCATCTTCACGTAGTGACCTGCACCATCCGCACCGATGTACGTTACGCACGGCTCACCGTCTTCGGCGACAGCAGCAATCTTAGTCAGAATTGGCGCAACCAGTTCGTAAGCTTCTTTCTGGCCACCAGGCATGATAGAAGGCCCTTTCAGCGCGCCCTCTTCACCACCGGAAACACCGGTACCGATGAAGTTAAAACCTTCTGCGGACAGTTCACGGTTACGACGGATAGTGTCCTGGAAGAAGGTATTACCGCCATCAATGATGATGTCGCCTTTATCCAAGTACGGCTTCAGGGAATCGATGGCAGCGTCGGTGCCTGCGCCAGCTTTCACCATTAACAGGATACGACGTGGGGTCTCAAGAGACTCAACGAACTCTTTCACCGTGTAATAAGGAACCAGTTTCTTACCCGGGTTCTCGGCAACAACTTCTTCAGTTTTTTCGCGGGAGCGATTGAAGATGGAGACGGTATAACCGCAGCTTTCGATGTTGAGGGCCAGGTTGCGCCCCATCACTGCCATACCGACGACGCCGATCTGTTGCTTGGACATTACATACTCCTGTCTGGTGTGGTCACCGCGATATGTGCGCGGTTTGAATGTGGCTTAGATATTAACGCAATCCAAAGAGAATTGAAAAAAATGATATCGATAGGATGTTGTGGTTATATCAAACATTTGAAATATTTACAATGTGGCTGTCTATTCAAAGAAAATACGTTCATAGGCAGACGAAATATCTTTCCAGCAATATTTATCTTTCGCTAAGGCATGCATATTTGTAGCACATTGACTCAATTGGTCGAAAGAATCGTCGACATGAATAAGTTGACTATGTAAATCAATGGCATCTTTAAAGTAGAAACAGCGATTATCTGTAGAATAACGGTTAAATGAACAATCAAACGCAAATATAGGTTTGGCGAAATGCATGATTTCGACCAAGGAAGGATTTGTCCCGCCGGCAGAATGACCATGTATATAACAGTAGCAATTAGCTCGCAATTCAAAAAGCTTATCCAACTCATAGATTGGATTAATCATTTCAATATTATCGAAATCTGCATATTTTTCATACAACTCTTTTCCATATTGGTTGGCTTGCCAATTACCTACAAATTTTAATGGCAAGGACGTTCTGGAAAATGCAGAAAGAATCATTTCGATATTATTTTCGGGCTCAATACGACAGATGGTTAGAAAATATTCATCTTTACCACCTATAGAGTCGGACAGAAGTACATGATCACCGCCATAAGCAATTGTTTTTGCATCAATGCCATACTCTTCTCGAACATAATTTGTGATTTGTTCATTATCAGCAATAACAACATCAGAATACTTAACTGCCATTTTCTCTGAGAACTTCAAAAACATCCGAATAAAACCTGACCACTTATCTCTTTTCCACTCAAGGCCATCAATGTTGGTAACAATCTTGGCATTAGTGAACATTCTCAGAATCGGAAGAAATATACACCCAGAAACACCCAGTATAAGAATTACATCAAATTTTCGTGATTTGAATAGTGAAATAATATCATATGGAATACTTTGGCTGCCATTGGCATTGAGAGGTATGTATTCCAGTATCGCTTTATTATACTGACTTTTTTTATCAGTATACATTTTTTCAGAGCAATAGACTGTATAAGCACACTCGGCAGAGGAGTACTTTGTTAAATTTTCAGCAAGGGTTTCGAATCCACCGTAACAGGCGGGAATACCAGCAGTACCAATTATTGCTATTGTTTTCATGTGATTAAATTTTTTCAAAAAAACTGTGCAGTGAATTTTTATAATGATCCAAGGAGTAGATTTTACTGTGCATCATTGAATTATTGGCATACAGCATATATTCATCTTCATTACTAAAAAGATAATTAATCTTCATCAATATAGCATCATGCTCATCATGGTTTATGCAAAAACCACATCCCTCCCTTATAATTTCGAGCGGACCGCCAGCCTCAGGACCTATTGGCACGAGTCCATTTGACATTCCTTCAGCAAGGGTGAGCCCAAAAGTTTCAATCCATTTATTTGGATTTGAAAGATTCAGAACAATACCTGAATCAAAATATATTTCTTTAAGATTATCAGGCCGATTGAATAGCCGTATATTATGAGGCAAAGGTACTTGCTGTTTGAATTTTATAAAATCATCAACTGTGCAATTAAGGACCAAATTAAAAATCAATCCATCATTAGCTGCACTTGAGTTGCTCGCAATTTTTATATAATCATTAATGCCTTTATAAGGAACTAATGAAGACAGAAAAACGACATTCTTACTGTTATATTTATGTTTTAAATCTATAACATCATTTATTAACAGCGGACTCACGGGGTTATAAATAACCGTTTTCTGTGTAACCTGAGGAAAATCCTCTACATCCCTCAAAAACTTCGAAACATAAATAATCTCTGCAGCAAACTTAGAGATAAAAAACCTAAGAGTTTTCTTTAATAGTGCAGGCTTTATTGATGTTTCGTGTAAGTATACAACCACCTTTCTCCGGAATAAACCAGCAGCAATTAATGCGCCAAAAGGTAACATTGTATTAATCACAACCGTTGATTTAATTCTTTTAATTTTATCTCTTAGAAGGAGGTTAAATAAAATAAAAAAAATAACTACATTTGCATACAGAAATAATAATAATTTACTGAGTGTAGCCTTCCCAACTTTATAATAAAAGAAAATGCTTTTTACACCATTCACTTTAGACAGTATCCCATTGCTATCGCTAGTGATTAATACTTTGTTTCCATCAACAGCATTGATCATTTCGCTTAATACTCTAGGGCTACCGCTATAATCATCGTAGAGATGTATAAAATATGTTTTTGATTTGTTGTTCATTGCTTTATATCTCCCTAACTAACTTAGCCGGCACGCCAGCAATTAACGAGTTAGGAGGAAATGATTTATTCACTATAGAACCTGCAGCGATGACTGAGCCAGAACCGATTGTGACGTTACTTAGGATGGTGACGTTACAGCCAATCCACACATTATCTTCTATTGTAATAGCTCCAATACTAACGCCCTGATGCTTAATTGGAATGTTACGATCTGAAAAAACATGATTCTCTGCTATCATAGTTAGATTGGGACCAGCAATAACATCTTCCCCAATCTTTATAAAACCAGAGCACCCAATAAAAGAATTAATACCAATTGCTGAGTTCTTTCCCAGCACCAATCCCTCACCCTTATTTCCGCCATAAAAACCTGAGGGTCTTATGCTTGTGCCCGACCCGATAGTGCATCCATTATTGATGACTATACCCTTCACAGAATCCGCATGAATTACTGCATTTGATTCTATTTTAACCATCTTGCCAATAATTAAATTACTTCTGTTTCCAACAATTTGAACATTTTTTGAAAAAAACAATGGATAACAATATCTCCCTTTCGAAAAAATGGTTTTCAAAAAACCTCGAATAAACATAATAAAAACTCGCAATAGAATTCTTAGATTATAGGCTTCATCATTATACGATAGTGTGCTAAGTAGGTTACGGAGCATTATACTTCATCCTTAACTTGAAAACATAAGAGGTCGACAGCGAAAAAAATAGCATTATCGTCACACTAATAATTCGGGTTAAATCGTAAACTTTTATGGTTTGTGAAAGCCAAAAACATTGCAAAGAGCAAGGGGAATATTATATGGACGAATTCGTGAGTCATATTTTGAACTATGAAAAAATAACAGATGGCGTATATCGATAAGATATACATCTTATTTTTGATAAGGTTCATAACTAGATATAGGGCACTACCAATATAAGCTAACAGCCCAAAAACACCAAAATATTTAAGAATCGACAGGAAACCATTTTCGACGTATGAAACATGGATAAAATATTGAGGAAGATAGAAACTGAACGATTTAAAATTCCCAAATATAACACCGGATACAGATGTTATATCGATTGTACTGATAACGCCTTTGATAAGTAAAAGTCTGCTATCTAGTGTTGCGGCATTCATAAAATTGTTTGTGTTATCGATTGACAACATCAATATCACTAATATTGTGGACATTAAAACTAGGAGAAGAATCTTATGTCGGACCAGCTTAATCATGCATAAACCAGCAAGAATACAAAGGACAAGAATATTCACTCGATTAAGGCTGAGGAGTAAACTCGTCATACTCATTACCAACACGACCTGATTACGTCTGGATTTTATACCGAGCATTACAGATAGAACGATAAGCAACACACTTATGCTTGCTAATATCTGCGGTGTCGAATAAAGCCCTCTTAATGCATAAAAACCAGCAATTCCTTTTGCCTGCCCTGCATCAACGAGCATTATGAAATTATTGCTCATATACCCCCAAAGTCCAAAAAGCAGGGATAATGCCACTTGTAGCGATAAGCTGGTATAAATGATGCTTATATCCTTACCTTTCTTTAAATCTAAGCTGCATAACAATATTAGCTGTAAAGAAAAATTAAAGGCTGTTAAATCCATCTCTGAAAAAGACCCCAAACGCAGGGTGTTAATTAACAGAAAGAATGTAATACTAAACATGAAAAAATATCTAATAAGTGATAATTTCTTCGACACCAGATTAATAACAACAATGAGTAATATTGCGATGTATGACACTACCCCAAAATAAAAAGGGCATGATGCTATTATATAAAGCAGTACCATTAAGAAAAACATACAAATATGTTACCCACTAAATACGCGATCACTACTAATGTATAAATAACTATCACAAAGTAGATGTCTCACTGAGAAAATTAGGTAAGAGAATTAATCAAATGTATTATATTTTTCACTTATACCGTCTCAAAATCAAAAAAAATAAGTTTCAATAGAAACGCAAGAATAAATGAAACATAACTTTAGAATACACTGCATTTATTAATTCTTTATATACAACCTGTTTGTTTTCACCCCAATACATTTTTGTAGTGTACTCTTCATAATCTCTTGAGTATTTTGCTAATCTTGCAAGATGAGGTATATCACCACCAACTCGGCTGATTAACATTCTTAACTCATAGTTCTTATTCACAACTCCCTGTCGAACACTTTCCTTAACAGAATCGTTTTCAAGTATTCGATACGTGGCCGCGATAGTATTCTTAAATTGCACGACACCATATGTGTTGACCCACCGCACATAGAAATCATAATCTAATATTGGATACCAGTCATTATTAAAACCACCAATTCTAAGCGCTCTTTCACGGTTCATTACAACACCTAAAGTTGAATGAAAGCCACCGTTGATAGCGACAGCAAGATCTTTGAGAGTTTTATTTGAAATTGTGTCTTTATTCTTTTTCTTAGTCAACGACTGAATGTACTTCAATGCTTTTTTTAGATTTTTGAAAAGAAAGTTATCTATATCTGTATCTTTAGGTTTACGCTGATCGCTGTATATAGCATCAAAACCAATGAGGTTAAAATTATTTATATCTTCTACATTCCTAATTATGTCTTCTAGCTCACTGGGGAAGTTCTCATGAAGATAATCATCATCATGTAATATTGTAACTAGTTTTCCTTCTGCTAGCTCCAAACAACGGTTCCAATTCCCACAGGCCCCGTAATTTTCTATGTTCTTGTAGTATGCGAACTTTTCTTCTTTAAAAAATGAGATACATTTATCAGCAATTTCAAAATTATCACAATCATTATCAACGACGATAATTTCACATGGAATAGTAAATTTTAAGGCGAACGTACGTTGTAATGTTTCGATCAACAAGTCTAGTCTTTTATATGTTGGAATTGCAATTGTTAAAATAACGTTTCCAGTACTGCGAGAGTCGTGTAGTAAATTACTTTCCATGAGAAAATTCCATTTTAAAGTAACGAATAAACAAATAACAACACCATGGGAAGCAAACCAAGGTAATGATTAGACTGTACGAAGCGATGGTTGCAATGACACTTTCGCGTGAAAAATACAGTATAGATAATACTGTTAGAGCACCAACTGTAATTGAATTAGATAACATAGGTTCTTTCTTATGAGCTCTCATATACAGAGCCATAGAAAAGATTATATGATTCATAAAGGTTGTAAAAGCTAGAGTATAGATCACATCTAAACTAGAAATTCTATCAACGAAATTAAAGCCATATTTTTTTAGTACCATGTAAAAAAATATAAATAAAGTTGATAATATTACATTTGCAAGCGTGGATTTTATTAATAATGATATAAACATTGAGTTTAAACTTACTCTATCATTAATAGCAATAAGCCGCCCCATTATCGGTCCTTTTGCGTTCATCCAACTCATAGACAATGTTAATAGCGTGGTAAATATTTGTAATGTTAATCCAAGTTTACCAGCCTCTACGGCACCTTGATGTATAAACAATATTGGCGTAAACAATTGAAAAATAAAATACCCACTTAACCAGCTAAGTGCAATACGCCACTGGAATGGGAAAATTTCCTTTTTCCATGAGATTTTGTTTTCTTGTTTAATTACAGCATTAATAAATAATAACTTTCTAAAAACAAAGAAGACATAAAAGGCCGATATTATAACTGCTGAACCGCTAATAAAAGGCACCGAGATTAAGCTATAGCCTAGAATCAAAAATACAAAAAATAAGCTATATCCAATAACTGATTGCACAAGTCTAATTAATGCAACATCGCCGACAAAACCCATTCCCTCAAGCACCGATAGAAAAGGGCTAATAAATAAATTCATCGCTGTAAATATGACAATCAATGTCCAGGCCGGCAACCATTCATTCATGCTTAAATGTGGGTTTTCGCAGAAGAAATATATACCAATAGGCAGAACAATTACAAAAAACATTACAGCTATGCATATGTACCATTTCTTTAACATAATAAGCAGGGAATGAAGTCGGTTTAAATTAACTTCTCTACCTTTAATAACTCTTTTATTTTCTATATTCAGATGCGCCATTTCATGGCTGATCATCTGAGATATGACATAATTGAAACCTAATTCAAAAAAAACTTGCAACCCAATAATGCTTGCGAATGTAAAATAATACCCTTGTTGATTTTCACTCATATATAGAGGAACAATTATTAGCAGCACACCCCCTGCCATGATAGTCCATAATCTATATAATAATGTCACACCAATATGAAAATCTATCGATGTCAGTTTAAAAAACCTATCAATCATTCGACTTTTCAACCGTATTCTTTATTTTTATAAAAGCATCTTTAATACTTTCAAGTGATGTGAATTTGGGTTCGTAATCTAACGCAATCCCACAATCTATTCCTGTCGGATAATAATATATTCTACCTTGACCAATATAATTCTCATTTTCTATGCTTCGATATTTCAAATTGAATTCTGACGACATCATTTCTAATATTTCTTTTTTGCTTGTATATGCTTTGCTAGAACACTCTATTGCGCAATTAATACTATCATAGCTGATAATTTTACAAATTAATCTATGTAAATCATCGGGATGGATATAATCTCGATACATATCAACTGTTGTCGTTATAAATTCATCACCACGCAAAACACAGCCAATCATTTCGGATAAGAAAAAAGGTGAATTTATATCTTGAAATTCACTTACATACCCATATATGCGGAGATCTACGATAGAGAATATACTATTGGCTCTGTGCTTAATTTCTGAAGATAATTTAGACAAGCCATACCAATCTAATTTTTCATTTTCATTTATATTGAAAACACATTTATCGTTTAGTTCATTGGCCGTACTATAGATATCCCCATGGACTCCGCCACTACTTAAATATAAGTATTTGCATGACGCATTTTTACTTAGATACTTCATCACAATAGCGTCATATTTTTCGGTCAGATGGTACACTTCAGCATCAATTACCGCTGTTTTTGAACTACCTATCCCGACACAATTGATGATTGCTGTATAATTAATAGAATGTTCAAAAAAATCTATGTGTAAAATATTCTCTATGCGAACATTTATATTGTAGAGCACGCTCCATTCTTTTATTTTTTTCAAATCCCTGCCGTATAAATAAAGAACGACATCATCACTGGAGAATCTTAGGATGAGATCTTTAGCGATTTGGCTTGTTGCTCCAAGAATTGCGATATGCTGCATGCTTACTTGTCCTTAAGCGGATACTGTTTATCAATCGGGTTTCCAAATGCAAGTCGTGGGCGACACTCACGAGCATCGCTCATTAAAACCTCAATGAGCATTGGCTTAGGATCTTTAATAAAGTTGTTGATATAACTTGAAAACTCGGATAAATCGGCAGTGGTGAATGATTCAATATTGTAAGCTTTACCAATGCTGCTGAAAGATGAACTATAACCACTCCAAAAAGTAGAGTCATTGCGTCCATCAAAATACATTTCCTGGAATGCACGAACCATCCCCAACGACTGATTATTGAAGACAATCGTCAATACAGGAAGATGCTCTCTGGCAATAATATCTAACTCCTGAATATTCAATTGAGCACCACCATCACCGGTTAATATCACTGCGGGACATTCACCTGCATAGGCAACACCAATTGCAGTTGGAATAGCAAACCCCATAGCGCCAAGGCCACCGGAATGATGAATTGACTGCCTTTCTCCTAAGAGTAAAGAGTGAGCAACCCACATCTGGTTATTACCAACATCAGCCACATAATGAACTGGCTTATTTTTAAAGACATTGCTAATCGTTTGACATATCTGGAATGGACTAATTGACCAATCTATATATTCGTCCTGAAAGTTTTCCTGCCAGTGTGCATCTAATTCGAGTTGCCACGATGTTTTTTCTATATAGCTTCGCCCTTCTAAACACTGTAGATGAGCTACTAAAAATTCTTCGCAAGTTGAATTGATATTGATGTCAGCTATGACTCTATTTTCAAGCTGAGATTTATCAAGATCAATTTGTATGATTTTAGCATTTCGAGCAAAGTCAGCGATGTCAGCACCTGTCTGTCTCACATCCATACGGCTACCGAGAACAACCAATAAATCGCAATTTTGTACGGCATAGTTAGCCGTTCGGGTACCGTAACTTCCAATCATTCCGTAGTACGCTGGTTGCTGCCTTACCTTTTCACTTCCTTTCAGACTACTTACGTGAGGTAGGCCATATTCAGATATAACTTTTTGCCATGCGGTAAAGTGAGGCTCATTAATTGCTCCTCCTCCAATAAGAAATATTGGCTTACTAGCGTTGGAGAGTAACGAGAACACTTCGTCAAATATCTTCACGCTATTACTGTTGGTGTCACGTATATCTTTTTTAGCGGAGAGATAGTCAATAACATCGTCCGGTAACTCTGCACGCTGCAGATCCATTGGAATATCGATTAATACCGGGCCTGGACGATCACTTCTTGCAGCATCAATTGCCTGCTGTAACACCGGAATGATTTCTTCTTTGCATGTTATTTGATGTGCAAACTTAGTAATTGTTTTAACAATGCTAACGATATCAAGTTCCTGGAAGCCTTGCTGTCTGATATTTCTTCCTAACTTGAGTTCATTAGTATTAACCTGACCTGTTATAAAAATGCATGGGCAACTATCAAGCCAACAGTCAGCAATGCCTGTTATTAGGTTTGTTGCTCCAGGCCCACTAGTGCCCAACGCCAACCCTAATTTCTGATTGTTTGTTGCACGAGCAATGCCACCGGCTGCAAATGCTGCGGCTTGTTCATGATGCAAAGAGATCATTTTAGTTTTGCCCAGAACGTTAATACTATCTACGAGATGGGCAATCATTCCACCAATAAGCTCAAAACCATACTCAACATGATTTGCACTTAGCACTTCAGCAATAGCATCAGAAGCTTTCATTGTAACCTCAGAAATCAGGTGAACCAGAATATCTCTGGTTCGTGGTTTACTTAATTTTAAATTAGAAATTCAAACCAAAGAACTCTTCAAACTTACTAACTACATAGTCTAAGTGCTCAGTAGTCAATCCTGGATAAATGCCAATCCAGAAGGTCTGATTCATTATACGGTCTGTATTAGTTAATTCACCCACAACTCGATACTTCACATTCGCGAAATACGGCTGACGGGTCAGATTACCTGCAAATAACAAACGGGTACCGATTTTGGCCTCATCAAGAAACTTCACTAAATCGATACGTTCAACACCGCTAGTTTCTTTAAGTGTGATAGGGAAACCGAACCAGGATGGGTCAGATTTCGCAGTGGCTTCCGGCAACTCAAGAAACTCAGCACAGGATTGTAAACCTTGCTTAAGATATACAAAGTTCTCTTTGCGCTTTTGCACAAACTCTTCAACGCGCTCTAGCTGTGCCAGGCCACATGCAGCCTGCATATCCGTAATCTTCAGGTTATAACCCAAATGAGAATAGGTGTATTTGTGATCGTATCCGAACGGCAGAGAACCAAGTTGCTGACCAAAACGTTTCCCGCAGGTATTATCACAGCCAGGTGCGCAGTAACAATCACGTCCCCAGTCGCGGAAAGACTCAATCAATTTCTTTAACTCACCCGATTTGGTGAAGACAGCACCACCCTCTCCCATCGTGATATGGTGAGCTGGATAGAAACTCACGGTTCCAATATCGCCAAATGTACCTACCATCTGGCCATCATACGTCGAGCCAAGTGCATCACAGCAATCTTCGATTAACCAAAGATTATACTTATCTGCAATACGGCGAACTTCAGTTAGATCAAACGTGTTACCCAATGTGTGCGCGATCATAATCGCTTTTGATTTTTCACTCACAGCAGCTTCAATAAGAGAAGCATCAACATTATAAGTTGGGATATCTACATCAACAAAAACTGGAATCAATCCGTTCTGGATTGTTGGGTTAACAGTTGTGGGAAATCCTGCTGCGACAGTAATAACTTCATCACCTGCCTTCAGTGCGCGGTCGCCTAATGTTGGTGAGGTCAATGCAGTTAACGCTAACAAGTTTGCTGATGAGCCTGAAGTGGTTGTTAATACGTGAGGCACACCAATAAATTCACCGAGTTTCTTTTCGAAAGCATCATTAAAACGCCCCGTGGTAAGCCATCCATCTAAAGATGCTTCAACCATCAGCTGCAATTCTTTGGCACCGATGACCTTTCCTGAAGGTGGTACAACACTCACACCTGCATTAAAAGATTTTGGGCTTAACGCCTCATTGGCATACTCGGCAACGAGTTTGGAAATTTGTTCACGCAGGTTTTTTGCTGTCATTGCTATAATTCCTGTACTTATCTATTTTAGCTAAAAGTAGTAGTGGTCATGTAATCATGAATTTCACGTTTCGAATATTCCAGCATATCCGAGCCGTTTATCCATGCTTTGTGCCATTTAACAATACGACCAAGTGTTTCAACTAGCGCCCATCGAGGGTGCCAACCTAATTGCATATGCGCTTTTGAGCAGTCCAGTTTGAGATAGTGTGCCTCATGTGGATGATCCTTGCCATCCAACAACCAACTCGCCCCCTCTCCCCACAACGTAACCATCTTATCGACAATAAACTCAACCGTTTTAGCATCCTCTTCACGAGGTCCAAAATTCCAACCTTCTGAGTATTTCACACCGTCAGTGTAGAGGTTTTGTGCAACCACGAGATACCCTGAAAGGGGTTCAAGTACGTGTTGCCATGGCCGAATGGAGTGAGGGTTACGAATAACAACCTGCTGGTCATTCTCAAAAGAACGCAAAATATCGGGAATCAGACGATCTTCCGCCCAATCACCACCACCAATAACGTTTCCTGCTCTAACTGAAGCAAGACCAACACCATGGTGAGCATAATTTTGAGGATTAAAAAACGAACTACGAAATGCAGAAGCAACTAATTCAGCACATCCTTTGCTATTAGAGTATGGATCATAACCGCCCATAGCTTCGTTTTCTCGGTAACCCCAAACCCATTCACGATTTTCATAGCATTTATCGCTGGTGATATTGACTACAGCCTTTATGCCACCAACTTGTTTTACCGCTTCAAGTAAATGCACTGTACCCATGACATTCGTTGAATAAGTTTCAATAGGTTCTTTGTAAGACAGTCTGACAAGAGGCTGTGCTGCCATATGGAAAATAATTTCTGGCTTAAAAGATGCTATTGAGTCACGTAATTTTTCAAAATCACGAATATCACCTATTTCCGACTCCATCAGCGAACTGATATTGGCAGTATCAAATAAACTTGGGGTGGTGGGGGCATCAAGGGAATACCCTTTTAGCGTTGCGCCCATTTCACTTAGCCAAAGAGAAAGCCACCCCCCCTTAAACCCCGTATGACCGGTAATAAATACACGCTTACCCTGCCAGAAGCTCTTATCAATCACGATATCACTCCCACGTTTTCCAGGGGGCTGTCCCTTTTTCCCATAGACCTTCAAGATACGTTTTATCACGCAGCGTGTCCATCGGCTGCCAGAATCCTGCATGCTCATAGGCCATGAGTTCACCCTGTTTCGCCAATGTCATCAACGGCTCTTGTTCCCAGGTAGTCGCATCATTTTCAATGAGATCAATTACTGATGGATTCAGTACAAAGAAGCCGCCGTTAATCATTGCACCATCGCCTTTCGGTTTCTCCTGAAATGATTGAACCTGGCCACCACGGATATCCAGCGCACCAAAACGTCCCGGAGGAAAAGTCGCTGTCAGGGTCGCTTTTTTACCATGTGCTTTATGAAAATCAATTGTCGCTCGGATATTAATATCAGCAACACCATCGCCATAGGTAAACAGGAAGGCTTCATCATCTTTTACATATTCGGCTACGCGCTTCAAACGTCCGCCAGTCATAGAAGAATCACCTGTATCAACCAAAGTTACGTTCCATGGTTCTACACGCTTGTGATGAACTTCCATTCGATTCTCTGCCATATGGAATGTTACATCAGACATATGTAGGAAATAGTTTGCAAAATATTCTTTGATTACATACCCTTTATACCCACAGCAGATAATAAAATCTTTAACGCCGTGGGCAGAGTACATTTTCATAATATGCCAAAGAATCGGTTTACCACCAATTTCAACCATTGGCTTTGGTTTTACTATTGTTTCTTCACTTAATCTGGTACCAAGCCCACCAGCCAAAATCACCGCTTTCATACTTAATCCTCTATTTTATTTAGATGCGGTAAAAGCATCAGAATAGAAATTATCAACTGACATTTTTTTGGAAATAAAGTCTTTTTTACTGACATCGATCATAACTGGCGAACCACAGGCATAGATATCAAATGGCTCCAGTGAATCAAAATCTTCTATTACTGCATGGTGAACAAAACCTTTTCGCCCACCCCATGTTGGATCATCACCAGACACCACCGGAACAAAATGAATTTGTTCAAATTTTTCATCTAGTTCTTGCGGTAATGCACTATAAAAATCTTTGGCTATAGGCATACCCCAATAGATATAGATTTCGCGAGATGATGCATTTCTCACCAAGTGCTCAACCATGGCTTTAACCGGGGCAAATCCAGTCCCCCCCGCGATAAAAATAATAGGACGGTCACTTTCTCTAATAAAAAATGTTCCACATGGGCCTTCAATACGCATCAGAGTGTTAACTTGTAGTTCACTGAAAATCAATGAGCTCATTTGACCATTAGCAACATTTCTGATGTGTAACTCAATCCCATCAGCTTCATTGCTATTCGCAATAGAATAGCTACGCGTTACGCCCTTATACTGCAGGTTAATATATTGGCCCGGAAGAAAGTCCATTTTTGCAGTCGGTGGTAAACGAAGAGTTAACTTCATGACGTCTGCAGAGACGAGCTCAATACTATTTACTTTGCAAGGCACAATCTTTTTTACCTGTCCTTGCAATTCAGGATAGTATATAGCATGCAGTTGTAGGTTACTCTTGGGCTTACAATTGCACGTCAGGACTTTATCCCCTCGCCCATATACTCTCCCCAACGGATCTTCGGCTTCTCCGTCGAGTAGTATCGATTCACAAACTCCGCAATCCCCATTTTTACAACTGTGTTCCAAATGTATACCCACAACCAGTGCAGAATCGAGGATTGATGAATCATCTTCTCCAGAGAATTCGATATTTGATGGGAAAATTTTGATTAGATGTGACACAGTAATTTTTACTCAAATAATGAAGTTTGTTTTAACAACGGAGCAATCGCATCTTTCGCTGAAAGTTCAGGATGCTGTGTTATCGGCCATTCGATACCAATTGCGTCATCACTCCACAATATACTGCCTTCAGCAGATGGCGCATAATAATTAGTTGCTTTATAAAGGAACTCCGCAGTTTCGCTAAGAGTGACGAAACCATGTGCAAAACCTTCAGGAATCCACAATTGCTTTTTATTTTCTGCTGACAGATGCACCCCGACCCATTTTCCGAATGTCGGTGAACTGGTGCGTATATCGACTGCGACATCAAATACTTCACCCAGAGAACAGCGCACTAATTTACCTTGTGCATGATCTCCTTTTTGAAAATGCAGACCTCTCAGTACTCCTTTGCGAGATTTCGAGTGGTTATCTTGTAAAAAAGATATTTTGCGACCCACTGCTTCCTCGAAGATTCTATGATTAAAACTTTCGAAAAAGAACCCTCGGTCATCTCCAAATACTTTTGGCTCAAAAATTAAAACGTCTGGAATTGCTGTTTTAATAACATTCATCTCTTATAAACCTTTAACCATTTTTATAAGATATTTGCCGTAATCATTTTTCGACAAGGGTTCTGCAAGTTTTACGACCTGTGCAGCTTCAATGAAACCCTTACGATAAGCAATCTCTTCCGGGCAGGAGATCTTCAGACCTTGTCGCTCTTCAATCGTGGCAATAAAGTTACTGGCCTCAATCAGACTCTGGTGTGTACCTGTGTCCAGCCAAGCATAACCACGCCCCATCATCGCAACGGACAAACGCCCCTGCTCCATGTAGATTCGATTGATATCAGTAATTTCAAGTTCACCACGTGCGGAAGGCTTTAAATTTTTGGCCAGTTCTACCACATCGTTGTCATAGAAATATAATCCGGTAACCGCATAATTACTTTTAGGCTCCAGCGGCTTTTCTTCAAGGCTAATAGCAGTTCCATTCTTATCGAATTCAACAACTCCGTAGCGTTCAGGGTCATTGACATGGTATGCAAATACGGTTGCGCCGCTTTCTTGATTAACAGCTGTATCCATTAATTTAGGCAGGTCATGACCGTAAAAAATATTATCACCAAGCACTAATACGCAGTCATCATTCCCGATAAATTCCTCACCAATAATAAATGCCTGAGCCAATCCGTCCGGTGTTGGCTGTACTTTATAGTGAAGATTGAGCCCCCACTGACTGCCATCGCCTAATAATTGTTCAAAACGTGGAGTATCTTGCGGCGTACTAATAATCAGGATGTCACGAATACCCGCCAGCATCAGAGTAGAAAGCGGATAATAAATCATCGGTTTATCATAAATAGGCAACAACTGTTTACTGACAGCCATGGTAACCGGATATAAACGGGTGCCAGATCCACCAGCTAAAATAATGCCTTTACGGGTTTTCATTTCATTATCTCTTTATATGTAAAAATACCCAATTGTGGGTACTAACATTATGTTCAGATTGCCGCAGCAGCAAACAATTCGTTCAACATACGTTTTACGCCACTCTCCCAGTGAGGAAGAACAAGCCCAAAACTACGCTGGAATTTTTCAGTATTAAGACGAGAGTTAGCTGGTCGGCGAGCCGGTGTTGGATAAGCTCTGGTCGGTACTTCATTTAGCTGATTGATTGCCAGCTGAACGCCAGCGTTTCTGGCTTCAGCAAACACGAGGGCAGCATAGCCATGCCATGAAGTGACACCACCGGCAACAAGGTGATAAAGACCCGCTACCTCATGATTTTTCAACGCAACGCGGATACTGTGAGCGGTACAATCCGCCAGTAACTCAGCACCTGTCGGAGCGCCATACTGATCGTTGATGACAGAAAGTTCCGTCCTCTCTTTAGCCAGACGTAGCATAGTTTTGGCGAAATTATTGCCTTTACCGGCATAAACCCAGCTGGTGCGGAAAATAAGGTGTTTTGGACAATGTTCCTGCAGCGCTCTTTCGCCAGCCAGTTTCGTTTCACCGTAAACATTCAGTGGTGCCGTGGCGTCATCTTCAGACCACGGTGTTTCACCGGTACCAGGGAAAACGTAATCCGTTGAGTAATGTACCACCCACGCGCCTGTTTCAGCTGCAGCTCTGGCGATAGCTTCTACGCTTGTCGCATTGAGCAATTGGGCAAATTCCGCTTCTGTTTCAGCTTTATCCACCGCAGTATGTGCAGCGGCATTCACTATTACATCTGGGCGTATTTTTCGTACGGTTTCTGCAACACCTTCGGGGTTACTAAAGTCTCCGCAGTAATCGCTCGAATGCACATCAAGAGCAATAATATTTCCCAGAGGGGCGAGTGCCCGTTGAAGCTCCCAACCTACCTGACCATTTTTCCCGAACAGCAGAATATTCATTACTGACGTTCTCCATAGTTCTGTTCAATCCAGGTCTTGTATGCTCCACTTTTTACGTTCTCAACCCATTGGGTATTGCTCAAGTACCATTCAACCGTTTTACGAATCCCACTTGCAAACGTTTCCTGTGGTTTCCAGCCTAATTCACGGCTAATTTTATCCGCATCAATAGCGTAACGACGGTCATGGCCAGGGCGATCGGTGACATAGGTAATTTGCTCTCGATACGATGTTGCTTTGGGTACAATCTCATCTAACAGATCGCAGATTGTATGGACTACATCGAGGTTTTTCTTCTCGTTATGACCACCAATATTGTATGTTTCACCTACAATCCCCTGGGTCACTACGGTGTACAACGCTCGGGCGTGATCTTCGACATAAAGCCAGTCACGAATCTGGTCGCCTTTGCCATAAATTGGCAATGCTTTACCTTTCAGCGCGTTCAGAATCACCAGCGGGATTAGTTTTTCAGGGAAGTGATATGGCCCGTAGTTATTGGAACAGTTAGTGACGATCGTTGGGAAACCATAAGTGCGTAACCATGCCCGGACCAGGTGATCGCTGGATGCTTTAGAAGCAGAGTATGGACTACTTGGCGCATAAGCCGTCTTTTCAGTAAACAGAGGTAACACGCTACCGGCAGGAACTTCGTCTGGGTGTGGCAGATCGCCGTATACTTCATCCGTGGAGATATGATGGAAACGGAATGCCTGTTTCTTATCTGCATCCAACCCGTTCCAATAGCCACGAGCAGCTTCAAGTAATACATAAGTGCCGACGATATTGGTTTCAATAAAGGCTGCAGGACCAGTAATAGAGCGATCAACATGACTCTCAGCCGCAAGATGCATCACCGCATCCGGTTGATGAGTGGCAAAAATACGCTCCATTGCCGCTTTATCACAGATATCCGCGTGTTCAAAATAGTAGCGATTATTTTCGCTGACTTCGGCAAGGGACTCCTGGTTACCGGCGTAGGTAAGTTTATCGACATTAACAACGGTATCCTGAGTATCTTTAATAATATGACGAACTACTGCAGATCCAATGAAACCCGCCCCACCAGTAACTAGTATTTTCACGTTTTAATTCCGAATATCGTTTATACGAATACTATTTAATATGCTGGCACATAATGCACGCATCTGGGCATTATGCACGCTACCGCCCCTGGCTTTGCAGCAACCAGAGCACTACTTAATGATGTAACTAGCCTCGCCAGTTAGCGCGAAGCTATCTAAAATTCAAACGCTAATTGTCTTACCAAATGCGACCAGAAACAAGAAAAAATCCAACAAAAAGCAGATTAAACTTAGTAGGTTAACTTGTTGTTATTCTTTGTTTTTTACAAAAAAAACGACAGTAACATTCCCGTGCATCAAGCATAGACGCTAGGATGTTAACTGCCGCTATTTTTTGTTGCAAATCGTCACTTAAGACTAAAATCTATTCGCTCAGTAGCTTCTCAATGCCCTTGCGGAACTTCGCCCCTTCCTTCAGATTGCGCAGTCCGTACTTCACAAATGCCTGCATATAACCCATTTTTTTGCCGCAGTCGTAACTATCGCCGGTCATCAGCATGGCATCAACAGACTGTTTTTTCGCCAGCTCAGCAATTGCATCGGTCAGTTGGATACGTCCCCAGGCACCAGGTTCAGTTTTTTCCAGTTCAGCCCAAATGTCAGCAGAAAGAACATAGCGCCCTACTGCCATCAGATCGGAATCCAGCGTTTGCGGCTGATCGGGTTTTTCAATGAACTCGACGATGCGGCTAATGTTACCTTCGTTGTTTAAAGGCTCCTTCGTCTGAATGACCGAATATTCAGAAAGATCGCCTTGCATACGTTTAGCCAGTACCTGGCTGCGCCCGGTTTCATTAAAACGAGCCACCATTGCGGCCAGGTTATAACGTAACGGATCGGCACTTGCCGTATCTAGCACAACGTCGGGCAGCACCACCACAAAAGGGTTGTCGCCAACGATGGGCCGCGCGCACAGAATCGAATGGCCCAGGCCCAGCAATTGCGCCTGACGCACGTTCATAATGGTCACGCCCGGAGGACAGATGGACTGCACTTCGGCCAGCAGCTGACGCTTCACACGCTGCTCAAGGAGCGATTCTAATTCATAAGAGGTGTCGAAATGGTTCTCAACGGCATTCTTGGATGCATGCGTCACCAGAACGATTTCTTTGATCCCAGCAGCCACAACTTCGTCGATAATGTACTGAATCATCGGCTTGTCGACAATCGGCAGCATCTCTTTAGGGATTGCCTTCGTGGCAGGCAGCATGTGCATCCCCAGACCCGCTACCGGAATAACTGCTTTCAAATTAACCATTACGTCATTCACCTATTCTTTAGTTGCTGAATTATAGCTTTTTAGCGTGTTTTAGCCAGTATGAATTACATTGCTCAGTTGGCGGGTATGTTACGCCGCTTATCTACGGAATGCAGTAATCTTAACCCCAAGTGTGCGTAACTTAAGCTAGGAATGGTCGTAAAATTACCGCACCCGCTCCGGCAGTTGAAAGTTCACTTCCTCGACGTTCACCACCTGATGATTCACTCTGTCGATATCAACCGAACTTTGCCCGGCTTCGTTCACCGCATGGACGTTGGCCAGCGACAGCAGTGTGTCCTGTTTAGCCATAAACTTGCCGCGCACATCCTTACGGAGGTCGAAGTGCATCTTCAGCGCAGGCCCAACGGCAGATTTTTGCATCACCTTGATATTGCGTAAAAAAAGATGCTGCGGTTGATTGTGCAGTTCCAGCGTCGCCCGCCTCATCTCCACGTTGGTGATGGCAACAAACGACGTTGCATTGCCTGATGAAATTTGAATGCCGCGTAAAGTAGACTCGAGCTGACTATTATCCAGATGAATATTATTCAGCTTAAAGTTTTGCGGAATAGATAAATAACGCCCTTTGATTACGCCGTAACCAATTAACATGCCTGCACTCTGTTTCATATTGATATTATCAATCACGAAATTGTCACAACCATAAATAGCTATCGTGGCATTATCAATGCCCGCTTTCTTACTGAAATCCGGGGTGATATTGCGAGCCTTAACATTACGAATGATAAAGTGTTTGCCGTTCTCAACATGGACCAGTTGGCGACAATCAGATCCGGTGATATTCGCCACCACAAAGTTTTTCACCGCCTGCGCGTCCGGGTAGCTATTGTCATACGTGCTGCCCGCCAGTCCGATGCCAATCCCCCAGTTCACGTTGCCATTGGTGCAGTTAATGCGCTCAATAACATGATCCGAGATGAGGATGTCGCGGTCGTTAATCGCCACATTCCACTCGATGGCATCGCCCTGCAGATCACTAAAATGACTGTTGGTGATCTGCACACCGTCCATCTGGTTGTGAAATCCCTGGCGCAGGATGCCATAGTTCGCGTGGCTGACGGTGATATCGTCAATCATCAGATTGCGCATCTGCCGTGGGGTCTTGCCGCCGATATAAATTTGTGTCACCGGGCCGAAACCGCTCATCGCAAGTCCTTTGATGACGCAGTCCGATCCCCGCACGTCGAGGGTGATATTGTGCAGGCTCCCACTGCCCTCCCCGGTTACCTGACTTCCCTCCTGCAGAACAAACCGCCCGCGCCCGTTGCCGCTCACGCGCCCGAGTATGCGTAACGTTTTGCCCGGTGGGATAAATACGCCGGTATTCATGTTTTCACAGACCACACCCGCAGGGACCACGACGGTTTGCCCTTCAGCGAATGCCTGGCGGAAAGAAGCGACCCAGTCATTCGGGTTATAATCCTGAATATTGACGCTGCGCGCGGCTTCCAGCGCCCTTACAGCGGGAGAATGGAGTACGACAAGCGCAGAGCCTGCCGTAATAAAGGTACGGCGGGAGAGTTTTTTCTCTGGCATACAACCTCGGTTTACAGCGCGTGCAGCAGGCTGGCTAACTGTTTATTGATAACGGATTGATTGAATTCCGTGGCGATTTTTTTACGCGCGCGCAGCACAATCGGTGTCACCTCCTGACTATCAAGCTGACTGAACGCCGCCAGCCGTTCAGCCAGCGACTGCGCATCGTTTTCAGGCGCCAGCCAGCCGGATTTACCGGACTCCACCAGCTCAGGAATACCGCTGTGCACGGTAGACACTACCGGGATCCCCACCGCCATCGCCTCCATCAGCGCTACCGGGATCCCCTCCATGTCGCCATCCGCTCCCGTGATGGAGGGCAGCAGAAATACATCCGCCTGTTCTAACATCGCTTTGACCTGATGACTGGGCATAAAGCCGGGCATCTCAATCACATCATCGAGTTGATACTGCTCAATCAGCGTGCGCAGGCGCCGCTCCCACGGGCCAATTCCCAGAATGCGATACCGAAACGCCACGCCCTGCGCTTTTAGCTGACGACAGGCTTCGATAGCCACATGCAGCCCTTTTTTCTCGGTAAGTCGCGCAACCGAAAGAATTTCCAGCGTTTCTCCCGGCGCTTTCACCTCCCGGGGAGTAAAGCGCGTCATATCAATGCCCATGCGCGATACGGCAATCTTCTGTGGCGGGCAGCCCATATTTTTTAACCGTCCGGCCCACAGATGGCTGATGGGCAGCATCAGATCACCGCGCTGAAACAGCGTTTGATACTCCGGGGTATAGCGGGCGAGCACCTCCCGGTGCGAAATATCGATGCCATGAAACACCGTGGCGATTTTGCCGCTTATCACGCCCAGTTCACGCAGCTTCGCCGCCGTCACGCCCGCCGGTCCAAAGTGGGCAATAAACACGTCGGCATGAAACGTTTTACGGGTTAACCCACATATCGCTGCCAGAATCAGGTTGCGCGCTTCTTCGCCATAGCGAGAGATATTCAGCGCTTTCCAGGTCGCCGCCCGGGTAATGCCCTGCCACGCCGCCGCGCCTCGGTATTGCAGCTTGGCTCGCTTGCCTTGCGGCTCGTCGAGCAGCCAGTGCGTTTTGTCGGCCAATCGGTACGCCTCGTAGGCGGCATGTGTGTTCTCGAGATCGCCCTTGTGCAACGCGACAATTTCGACGTCGTAACCCATATCGATAAACGCGGTTATCTGATTCAGCACAAAGGTCTCAGATGAGAGCGGAAATTTAAGCAGGAAAAAGCCAACCTTCATTTTTGCTCCTCAATGCGCGTCAGTACCGATTGCACCATGCGCATGCCGTGTTCACGCTCACGCTGCACGGCCTCATTCAGCCGTATACTGAGGGCTGGCAACTGCCCGAGCACGTCGGCCACCTGCGTTTGCAGACTGCCGTCCAGCAGATGGCTGATGTCAATCGCCATCTCCGGCAGCCCCAGCTGCTGCATAATCCCCGCTGATTTATGCTCGTAGTTGATGGCAATCGCCGGGGTATCAAAGTTCATGGAAATAATGGCAGAGTGCAGACGGGTGCCCACGGTTAACTCGCACGCCCCGAGAATTTTCCCCATTTCGAGGTCATTCAGTTCGTCCATCACCACGTGATACCGGGCCGGATCGTTAACGTACTGGCGCAGATTCAGCGCTACCATGCGGTCATCTTTGTTGTAACTGTCGATGCCGGTACAGGTTGATAGCGCCATCACCTGGTAACCCTCGTCGAGGATACGGTTCACCACCCCGGCAAACGCCTGCTCATAGGCCTGCTGCGTGGTGCCCAGACGTTTATCAAACGGCGCCAGCTCCCGCAGGGTGATGGCGACGGTTTTTTGCTGTGCCACCGTGTGTAGCCAGTGCCGGACGGCATAGCTGGGTTCAAAATCGTCCTGATGATTATCAACCAGCCAGGCGGTATCGACGCCGTGCTCCACTTTCTCGGTCGTGATTTCGCTGCGTTTCATCAAGTCCAGACTCACGGACTCACGCAAAATCAGGGCATTACAGTGGCCGAAGACGTAATTCGCCAGTTGGTTAAATTGTGCATCCTGGAACGGCCCGACGCTATGACCGATCATGTACAGCGGTTTTTTCGCCATAAATGTGCACAGAGCATGTTCAAACTGCGGCACGCCGTACAGATCGACAAAAAACGATCCCCCCACCTGGATGATGGCGTCATAGCGCGACAGCAGACGGACAAAATCAGTAAACCCTTGGGCGATGGCGATATTGCGCAGGTTACCGGAATCGGTCACACGCGAGAGCAAAACCTGATGCTGATAGCGCCGACGCAGGACTTTCTTCACCCGCCCCACTACGCCGGCGGCGTTATTGTGCTGCTTCATCTGCGAATACAGCGGATCGCCCATCACCGGGCGATTGAGCAGCCAGGAAGAGCTCACCGGATAACGGCTCATCACATCCACTTCCGTCTGCGGTTGCAGCGTGTTAATAGCATCCAGCAAACCGCGCAAAATGGCGCTGTCGCCACGGTTGCCGCAGGTATGGTTGCCGAGAATTAATACTTTCATCATGACCTCTTTCAATCATTGCCGGATGGAGGCTGTCGCCTTATCCGACCTACAACAAACCCAATTCAGCCTGCGCGGAGCAAGGTTTTCATTTTTTCACTGCGGCAAAACGGGCGCTTGAGTTCCGCCACCAGCGGGTGGCGCGACAGCACAATCGTCACCGCAAATGCCAGCGCGCCCGCCGCTACCTGCAGACCCAGCAGCAGGCTTAACGCCAGTTGGCCCTGCAGCACAATGCCCAGTCCATAGCTAATCACCAGCGTCGGTATGGAGAGATAAAACGGCAGCCACAGGCTGAGCATGTACTGCCTGTAGCTCGGCCCCAGCACCGGTTTAATCATCACGAAGTAGCTGAGAATGGTGTTGACTACCTGCACCAGCAAAAAGCCCAGCGTCACGCCCATCGCGCCTGCCAGATGTCCGCCAACGAGAATGGCCGGAATAAACAGACAGGTTTTGAAGACATTGAATTTGAAGCTGATATCAACGCGGGCTTTTGCCATCAGTAACGAACCTATCGGATTACCGACAGAGCGCAGCAGCCCAACAACACACAGCAGTTGCAGGATTGGGACGATGGCGCGCCATTTCTCACCGAACACCAGCGGTACCAGATTGTTCGCCACTACCATCAGGCCCAGTAGTGCCGGGAAGTTGATAATGCCGACCACCGACAGGAGTTTGTAGAAGTTCACCCGCAGTTTTTCACTGTCGTCCTGTATTTTGGCAAACGCCGGAAACAGCACGCGGGTGATAATCGGGTTCAGCTTGATGGGCGGGACCACCGCCACGTTCCAGGCCAGATTAAATCCGCCCGCCACGCCTGCGCCCAGCGTTCGGGCCAGCACCAGCGTGGAAAGATTGGTGTTGATATAATTGATGATGCTGTCCCCCGTCAGCCAGGCGCCAAAGCGCAAGTTCGACGTCACCGATGCGAGTGAAAAATGCAGCCCGGGGCGGTAAATCTGGCGGCCAAAATACCCAAACAGCAGCGTACGCAGCGCGCAGTTCACCAGATACCCCAGAATGGCAGTCATCGCCAGCGGCCAGAAATGGGCGCCGATCACGGTCACGGTAAACCCGGCCAGTACCGCGCTGGTTTCAATCATGCCAATTTTGTTGAACTCCATGTCCTTTTGCATCAGCGCACGGAACTGCTGCCCGTGCGGGATCAGCACAAACGCCAGCGACAGCGTTTTAATCAGCGGTGCCAGGTCGGGGTTATTCAGGACATCAGCAATCACCTCACCGAGCAGGAACATCGCCAGGCACACCAGCATCCCTAGCCCGACGTTCAGCCAATACAGGGTGGTAAGTTCAAGATAGCCAATCGCTTTGCGCTGGATAATCGAGTTGGCAATGCCGAAGTCGGAGAGCGTATCGGCCAGTGCGATAATCACCAGCGACACGGTCAGCAGACCGAACTGATGGGCGTCAATGATGCGCGCCAGCACGGTCATCTGAATCAGCCCAAGGCCAATGATGAAAACCGTGGCAATCGCCGACCACTTGGCACCGTTAAGGGTTTTTTCTCGTAAGCTCATGTTTAATACGCCGCTTTGTTAACAAAACCCTTAAATACCGTCAGAAAAACAATCTTGATATCGAACCACACGCTCCATTCGCGAATGTACTCGAGGTCAAACTCCACCCGTTTTTCCATTTTTTCCAGCGTGTCGGTTTCCCCGCGCCAGCCGTTGATTTGCGCCCAGCCGGTAATGCCGGGTTTCACCTTATGGCGCAGCATGTAGCCTTCGATAAGCGTGCGGTATTGCTCGTTGTGTGCCACCGCGTGCGGGCGCGGCCCGACGATCGACATGCCACCGGTCAGCACGTTAATAAACTGCGGCAGCTCATCGAGCGAGGTGCGGCGCAGGAAATTACCCACGCGGGTGACACGCGGATCGTTTTGCGTCGCCTGGGTGACGACCGCGTCGTTTTCCATCACCTTCATCGAGCGAAACTTCCACACATTGATCGGCTTACCGTCCATGCCGTAGCGGGTCTGGCGGAAAATCACCGGCCCCTTTGAGGTGAGCTTCACCGTCAGCGCAATGCCGCACAGCACCGGGGAAATCAGCAGCAGGATTAGCGAAGCCAGCACGATATCTTCCGCGCGTTTCAGCAAGCGATTAATGCCCGACAGCGGCGTGTCGTACAGCGGCACCACCGGCACACCGTTCATCTCTTCAATGCGTGAATGCAGGATGTTGAAGGTAAAGACGTCGGGGATCAGGATCACCGAACAGGTGGTGTCGGCCAGGTCGCGCACCAGTTTTTTTACGCGGGTGCCGTCATTCATCGACATGGCAATATAGACGTTGTGAATGCGGGCAGCTTTAGCGTCATCCACCAGCTGTTGCAGATTTCCGGCCCAGTCGCGGGAGTTTTTTCCTGGGACGGGATCGTGATAGACGCCCGCCACTTCAAAGCCCAGCCACGGTTCATGGCGAAAGCTGTCCAGCAGCAGCTGTCCGGCAGGGAGATCGCCCGCTACCGCCACCCGACGGGTGTTATATCCACGATTGCGCAGCCACCCTGCAATGTAGCGAATAAACGCGCGGCACAGCAGCAGACCGACGCTGGACAGCAGATACCACGCCAGCCAGACGGCGAATCGGTTATCAAAATCGTTGTTAAAGGCAATTAACCCCGCGCTGAAAACCAGGCTCAGCGTCCAGTTTTGCAGCAGCAGCACCAGCTCGGTGGAAATTTTGACCCCGCGCCAGGAACGGTAAAAATCGGTGATCCCCCCCAGCATCTGAAAAACCACCAGCGTGATCAACGCCACCAGCAGGTGCATGTACAGGAAGGGCAAACCGCTCAGTTCACAGACCAGCCACAGTCCGCCAAACATGATGGTGATATCTGAAAAGCGTTGCACCATTGAGATTAACGACGCATTGGTTTTCGCGCGTTGGCGCTTTTTTAGAT
>NZ_SZWV01000034.1:15631-52669 GCF_005280945.1 Citrobacter sp. wls718 | reverse complement strand
GGAAGCACCGGCATTACTGATTCAGCAACGCCAGAAGAGTGCGCGTTCGCGCTTCCATCAACGGAATGTCTCCGCGCGATTCCACGTTCAGGCGCACCACCGGTTCGGTATTGGAGGAACGTAAATTGAAGCGCCAGTCAACAAACGACATGCTGATACCATCGGTTCTGTCCACCGCCAGCGCCTCGCCGGAGAAATGCCGCTCTACCCGGTCAATCGCCACCTTCGGTTCTGCCAGGGTGCTATTGATTTCCCCGCTCGCCGGATACGCCGCCATGCGGTCGCGAACCAGTTCGCCAAGCCGCTGTCCTTTCAGGGACAACAGTTCCGCTACCAGCAGCCACGGGATCATTCCGCTGTCGCAGTAGGCAAAATCACGAAAATAGTGATGAGCGCTCATTTCGCCGCCGTAAATGGCATCTTCATGACGCATTCGTTCTTTAATGAAGGCATGACCGGTTTTCGACATCACCGGCTTACCGCCCGCCGCCGTCACCACATCGACCGTGTTCCACGACAAACGCGGGTCATGAATGATCTTCGAGCCCGGATTTTTCTCCAGAAACGCCTCCGCCAGCAGGCCGACAATGTAGTAGCCCTCAATAAACTGGCCGTTCTCATCAAACAGGAAGCAACGGTCAAAATCGCCGTCAAAGGCAATCCCCATATCCGCGCCGTGTTCAATCACCGCATTACGGGTATCCGCCCGGCATTCCGGCAGCAGCGGGTTGGGAATACCGTTCGGGAAGGTGCCGTCAGGCGTGTTGTGGATTGTTATCAATTCAACCGGGACACCAAGAGCCTGAAAACGGGCTTCAATGGCGTCCAGCACCGGGCCTGCCGCGCCGTTACCGGCGTTAAGCACCAGCTTCATCGGTTTAAGGTTTTTGACGTCGATGTAACCAAGCAGATGGTCAATGTAAGCCGCGCGCGGATTGATGGCGGTGTAACGGCCGCGTCGGGACGCATCCACAGGCGGGAAGTCGTTGGCTTCCGCCAGCCGTTGGATCTCACGCAGACCGCTATCACCGCTGATAGGTCGTGCGCCCTCACGTACCAGCTTCATGCCGTTGTAATCCAGCGGATTATGGCTGGCGGTCACTTCAATACCGCCGTCCACGCCGAGGTGGAAGGTGGCGAAGTAAATCTCTTCGGTGCCCGACATGCCGATATCCAGCACATCCACGCCCGCATCCTGCAGCCCTTTTGCCAACGCCATCTTCAATGCGTTGCTGGTCAGGCGGACATCACCGCCCAGCACCATGGTTTTCGGTTGCAGAAACTCACCGCAGGCGCGACCAATGCGCCAGGCGATGTCTTCATTGAGCTCTTCGCCCAGCCTGCCGCGAATGTCGTAGGCTTTGAAACAGGTTAATGTCGTCATGTTTTACCCTTCTTCAGGCAACAGTTGGCCCTGACTCTTAATGAGCCTTTTAATGAGTGTTAAATGCATTGCCCGGTGCGCTTCACTTACCGGGCTTACGGTGTTGTAGGCCGGATAAGCGCAGCGCCATCCGGCAAGATATTCAGTGCCTACACCCGACCGTAGCGATCGGCAAAGCGCACTACGTCGTCCTCTTCGAGGTAGGATCCCGATCGCACTTCAATCAGATCGAGCGGGATTTTTCCGGGGTTCTCCAGACAGTGCGTCGCTCCCAGAGGGATATAGACAGACTCGTTTTCGCCGAGCAGTTTGATGTCTTCATCGATCGTCACCTTCGCCGTCCCAGCCACCACCACCCAATGCTCTGCGCGGTGATGGTGCATCTGCACCGACAATCCCTCGCCAGGTTTTACGGTAATGCGTTTAACCTGGTAACGTTCTCCGGCGTCGATGGAGTCATACTTGCCCCACGGGCGGTACACTTCGCGGTGAATATGATGCTCATGGCGGCCGTCAGCTTTAATCTGCTCCACCACTTTTTTCACATCCTGGACCGCGTTGCGATCGGCTATCAGCACCGCGTCTTTGGTCTGCACCACCACCAGGTCTTTCACTCCGACTGTGGTCACCAGTCCGGACTCCGCGTACACGTAGCTGTTTTCAGTTTTGTGACTAATCACGTCGCCGTGATGCACGTTGCCTTCGGCGGTATGAGCGCTGATCTCCCACAGCGAAGACCACGATCCCACGTCACTCCAGCCCGCGCTCATTGGCATCACCACCGCGTCCGCGGTATGTTCCATCACCGCATAGTCCACCGACTCTTCCGGGCAGGCGAGAAACGCCTCTTCATCGACGCGGATAAAATCGAGATCGGGATCGACCGTGCTCATTGCCTTTTCGCAGGCGCTCAGAATGTCGGGTCGGTACTTTTTCAGCTCTTCCAGATAGCGCCCGGCACGGAACAGAAACATGCCGCTGTTCCAGTAATAATCGCCGCTTGCCACGTAGGCTTGTGCGGTGTCCTGATCCGGTTTTTCCACAAACTGCGCCACCGTAAAGGCAACCGTATCGGTAGTTGCGGGGCAAACGTCACCGCGACGAATATAGCCGTAACCGGTCTGTGCCGAGTCCGGCACGATACCAAATGTCACCAGCTTGCCCGCCTCGGCATAAGGCATCGCATTGCGAACCGCCTCGCGAAACGCCTCTTCGTCGGTAATCACGTGATCTGCCGCCAGCACCAGCATCAGCGGGTCAGCGTCCGGACTGTGACGTTTTGCCGCCAGCGCGGCCAGCGCAATCGCCGGGGCGGTATTACGTCCGGCGGGTTCCAGAATGATATTTTCGGTCAGCTTGTTGAGCTGTCTAAGTTGTTCGGCAACGATAAAGCGATGCTGCTCGTTGCAGATAACCACCGGGCTTTCACACTCCACGCCGTTCAGACGGCATATCGTGGTTTGCAGCATGGTGAGATCGCCCTTCAGGCACAAGAACTGCTTGGGATACAGGACGCGGGACAGCGGCCACAACCGGCTACCGGAGCCACCGGCCATCACCACTGGAAAGAGTGTGCGTTGACGCATGATTTATCCCCGTATATCTGCAATAAATTGGCTAAGCACGCGGTCTTTTACCAGCGTACGTTCGGCATAGTCACGTGCCACCGTGTTGATGTCAGGCATGATTAGCGCCTGGGTAATTCCGGCCACCAGCGCGCTCACCGACTCCGGCTCCACGCATACCGCAATCCCCGGATGGTCCTCGCAGAGCTGGCCCAGTTCGGTATCAGGCTCCGCGGTGATCACCGCATTGCCACCCACGGCAAGAATATTGGTCAGCTTGGAGGGCAATACCGCATCCGCCGCACCGCGCTTTTGCACCACTAAATGACAGTCGGCCATCTTCAGCAGCGCAGGCAGTGCGTCATAAGATTGCAGGGGAAAAAATTTAACGTTTTCCAGGCCGCGCTCGCGGACCCTGTTTTCCAGTCGCGCCTTGCCGCCACCCTGCCCGACAATCACAAACAGCCAGGGCTGAGCACTCAGCTCGTCGGCGGCATCAATCACGCTCTCCAGTCCCTGCTTTTCACCAATGTTGCCCGAGTAAAGAATGATTTTTTTTCCTTCAGGCACACCGAGTTTTTGCCGCAACGCCCGGGCATCATCCGCGGTCACGTCGCGAAATCGCGCCACTTCCGACCAGTTAGGAAAGAAGATGACCTTTTCTTCAGCGACCCCTTTTTCCTGCGCTTTATTCATCATCGAACGCGAGATGGTTGAGACATAGTCGACGTTATGCAGGCCGCTGCGTTCAAACGCGCTGGCCAATGTGGCCACTTTGCCGCCCCTACTGTTCCCGGCCATTCCGAGGCCAAGCATGGCGTCAACTTCATAATCCTGAATGTGCAGCAGCGTGCGTGCCCCGGAGAGTTTCGCCAACAGGCGCATCCCCGGTGTGCAAAACAGCGTCGGCACCACGCCAATAATGCGATCGGGCTTCCAGCGTCGCTGCGCCATCAGCGGGAAAAAACTGCTCACGGCAAAACTGCCCAAATGCAGCAGACGTTTCAGCGTTGAGGGCTGCTTTGGCACATACAACGGACAGCGCCAGACGGTGGCATCGCCTTCTTCCCGACGATAACGCCAGGCGGAATAACGGCCGTTCACTTTCCACTGCGGGTAGTAAGGCGGCGCGGTGATCACCCGAACGTCATGCCCGGCTTGCGCCATCCACTCCACCATTTCGCCGGTGTATTTGCCGATCCCGGTCAGTTCCGGTGAATAATTAATGCCGTACACCAGAATTTTCATAAGCCCGGCACTCCGGCCTGACGTTGCGGCATAAAGTACGCCCGGCTGTTATCGTGAACGTTATCGCTGGCCAGCAACGCCTGCGGCGTCAGCCAGCAGTAGTCGTCATGCTGGGAATCGGGCAGACGCAGGTCTGCCTCGCTCACCTTCAGGCGAAAACCGAGCACCACATAATGGGTGGTGAAATCGGTGCCCGAAAAGTTATCGTCATAGAAGTGCTGCCAGACGCCGTAAAACTCCGCGGAAGACAGCGGCAAACGTAACCCCAGTTCCGCCAACGTCAGGCGCTCAAACGCGTTCTCAAGCCGTTCATCCTTCTGCACCCGTCCACCCGGCACAAACCAAAGTCCCTGGGCGGGACGGTTGAGGCGTTGGCCCAGCAGGTACTCACCGCGCGCATTTTCCACCAGCAAATCAATGGAAATCAGCGGCGTACAACGCACTACCGTGGCAAATTCTTCCTGACGTAAAAACATATTTACCCCCGGTACCGCTGCTGATTTTCAAGGAACCACTGATAAGTGCTGGCAAGCCCGTCCTCCAGCGAGACCTCGTGGTACCAGCCCAACTGGTGTAAACGCGTAACATCCAGCAATTTGCGTGGCGTACCGTCGGGTTTACTGGCGTCAAACACCACGCGACCTTTGTAGCCTATGACCTTCGCGACCGTTTGCGCCAGCTCGCGAATGGTACAGTCCACGCCGGTTCCCACGTTGATGTGCGACAACATCGGCTGGGTGTGCTCCTGCCAGACCTCGCGGTCCAGTTCCATCACATGAATGCTGGCGGCAGCCATGTCATCCACGTGCAGGAACTCGCGCATTGGCGTGCCGCTCCCCCACACCACTACATCCGGCGCATTTTGTGCGCAGGCTTCATGAAAGCGGCGCAGCAGTGCCGGGATCACGTGCGAGTTACTCGGATGAAAGTTATCCTGCGGCCCGTACAGATTGGTGGGCATCACCGAGCGGTAATCGCGGCCGTACTGACGGTTATACGACTCGCACAGTTTGATCCCGGCAATTTTGGCAATCGCGTAGGGTTCGTTAGTGGCCTCGAGCGTTCCCTGCAACAGTTCGCTTTCAACCATCGGCTGGTTGGCCAGCTTCGGGTAAATGCAGGATGAGCCGAGGAACAACAGCTTATTCACGTTATGGCAGTGCGCCGCGTGAATGATGTTGCTCTCAATCATCATATTTTCGTAAATAAAATCAGCGGGGTAAGTATTGTTTGCCACTATTCCACCCACCTTCGCCGCCGCCAGGTACACCTGGTCGATACGTTCGGTGGCAAAAAACTGCTGCACAGCACGGGCATCCAGCAGATTCAGTTCGTCACGGGTACGCAACACCAGCTCCACGTTGTCGCGCGTGGCCAGCAGCCTGACGATGGCGGACCCCACCATCCCGCGATGGCCCGCCACAAAAATACGTTGTTTCATCATCCTCAGTACTCCAGCGCGATGGCGACCTCATAGCCGTGAGATTTCAGCAGAGAATGTTTCTTCGCCGCTTCCAGATCGTTGGCAACCATTTCACTGACCATCTGGCTCAGGGTGATTTCCGGCTTCCAGCCTAGCTTGTCGTGCGCTTTTGCCGGGTCACCGAGCAATGTTTCGACTTCTGCCGGACGGAAATAACGCGGATCGACCGCAATCATCACGTCACCCGGCTTCACGCCCGGCGCATCGTGTCCGGTCACCGACACGACAATGCCTTTCTCCTCAACGCCCTGCCCTTCAAAACGCAATTTAATGCCCAACTGCGCGGCCGCCATTTCGACAAACTGGCGCACGGAGTACTGCACGCCGGTGGCAATAACAAAATCTTCCGGCTGATCCTGTTGCAGCATCATCCACTGCATGCGCACATAATCTTTGGCGTGGCCCCAGTCACGCAGGGAATCCATGTTGCCGAGATACAGACATGACTCCAGCCCCTGCGCAATGTTGGCAATCGCCCGGGTAATTTTGCGGGTAACGAACGTTTCGCCCCGGCGCGGAGACTCATGGTTAAACAGAATGCCGTTACAAGCGAACATGCCGTAGGATTCGCGGTAATTGACGGTTATCCAGTAGGCGTACAGTTTGGCGACCGCATACGGAGAACGCGGGTAGAACGGCGTGGTCTCTTTCTGCGGCGTTTCCTGTACCAGGCCGTACAGTTCAGATGTGGAGGCCTGATAGAAGCGGGTTTTCTTTTCGAGGCCGAGGAAGCGGATCGCCTCCAGCAGGCGCAGCGTACCAATCGCATCGACGTCCGCGGTGTATTCCGGGGATTCAAACGATACTGCCACGTGGCTCATCGCCCCGAGGTTATAGACTTCATCCGGCTGAACTTCCTGTAAAATACGGGTCAGGTTGGAGGTATCCGTCAGATCGCCGTAATGCAGATGAAATTTTGGATTACCCGAGTGCGGATCCTGATAAATATGATCCACTCGCTCGGTGTTAAACGACGACGCACGACGTTTAATCCCATGAACTTCATACCCTTTTTCCAACAGAAGTTCTGCCAGGTAAGAACCATCCTGCCCGGTTACGCCAGTAATGAGAGCGACTTTTGACATGTTTACACCTCTTAAATGATCCCCTCAGGGAGTAACTTTCTCAACGCGTTCGCGCGTTACGACCGCAGGATTTCCCCGACAAACGGCATTGGCGGGCAGCGATTTAAAAACGCTGCTTCGCGCCCCAACGACAGTGCCCGCCCCAATCGTCACGCCGGGTGCGACAAATACATCTGTCGCCAGCCAGCATTTCTCGCCAATCACAATCGGCGTGGCGTTAATATCAAAGTGCGGGCTGGCATAATCATGGCTACCGGTACATAAATAACTTTTTTGCGAGATAACAGCATTGGCTCCAATCGTAATCGTGCCCAGCGTATATAACACCGCGTCATCACCCACCCATGCGTAATCACCCAGGGTTAGTTTCCATGGATAGGTTATTTTTACTGAAGGTCGAATAACGACGTTTTTTCCTATCTTCGCGCCGAATAAACGTAATAAAAATGCGCGCCAGCGGTACATCACCTGCGGTGATAGTCGAAATAATGTTGACTGTACCGCCCACCATAATTGCACTTTAATTGCACCACCTCCGCGAAAGCCTTTCGGCATCGTGAAGCCTTTTAAATCCTGCATATTTACCCCTTACATTTTGCCATATAAGGTTTTGGCCTTACCGGTGGTGCGTAAGCGCAAATGCCAGGACAGTTCGGTCCAAAAGCCCGGCATATGTAATATCTGACGCTGGACCTTTTTTGCATCCCGACATAACTCAAGATTATTTGTCGTCGATACGCCGCCCATAGAAAACTCAGAGACCAGTCCGCTTAATTTTTTAAAGGCATAACCAGATTTATATAATTTTGCGGCCAGCGCATAATCAGACGACACGTTAAATTGCAGATCGTAGCGCCAGGCATGCAGTCCATTGAGCGGAAAAAATATCGCCTGATGACTGGCCGGCAGGCTGTGATAAATATACCAACCGGGCTTGGCACGACGCTTAATTTTGTTTCCATCACCAAAATCCAGCAGCGCATCGCCGATCACCATCGCCTTGTCGCTTTGCGTTTTGAGCTGGCGGATAAATGACGCAGCATCCGCATGCAGAATATCACCGGAGTTCAGAAACAGTGCGAACCGCCCTCGCGCCAGGGCAATGCCTTTGTTCATCGCATCATAAATACCGTTGTCCGGTTCGCTGACAAACCGTAACCGGTGCTCACCGTTGAGATTTTCCAGAAATGCCTGCGTACCGTCCGCAGAACCGCCATCGATCACAATCCATTCAAAGCTGATGTCGCCCGCCTGCGCCAGATGGGCTAGCGATGCGTGGGTTTTGACGATCCCCTGCAGATTACGAAAGGCAACTGTGATAATAGTGAGCAGCATAGGAATTACCTCGCGATATTTAGCGCCTTGCGCAAAATAAACGGACAAACAATTAAAAACGCATATTCCGGGCTAAATACTGAACCGGTAAAAAACAGCGACAGCGGCGTAAAAAGATAAAGCTGCACCTGATAATTCGGATTATCGCCAAACGCATTTAACATCATTTTCAGAACCTTTCCCATGTACCACACCGCCAATATTACAGCGAACCATGAGAAATAAATAATCAGCAGATACAAACCATTGTCTATTGTTTTCCCGACATCTGCACCGTTAAAGATTCCGAATGACGCTACATATTCATAAAGTGAGCCAAATCTGACTACGCCATCGATATTGAGTAATGAATAACCGACCATCACCAGCGGCCCCACAATACGGTAATACGATGACGACCCTTCCGTGCCTAAATCACCAAGTCGTGTGGCAATGTAGGGAAAAGCAAATATTACGCCAACCATAAACACGCTAAGTGAGATTATCGCCAGCGGTAACTTCTTTTTTATCGCTTCTTTGTTCAGATACTGAAATGCCCACTCTAACAGGTAAAATAAAATAAAAGTCATTACCCCTGAAAACGATCCTGATAATATCACCCCTGCCAGAATCATAGCATCGGTCTTAGGCGTTTTGATACCAAACTGTTTGATGCTGAGCCAAATTGAGATTAATGCCAGAGCAAAGAATGCCGGTTCGAAATAAAGCGCGGTAGTTCGTTTACCACCAAATTTAATAAAGTTCAGAACATAACTGTTGCTGTAAATAAGATATTTCGAAATTGCTTCCATTAAACTGCTGCCACCGGTGAGAATAATCTGCGCCATCTCAACCGCAGCCAGCGCCACCACCAGCCCCACCACCAGCCAGAAAAAACGTAAAATCTTACGGTGGTTATGCGGGGAGACGGTTTTAAAGCGAATGCTCCAGACCATGCCAATAATGATCACCGTATAGACAAACAGCATGGTGGAGGTCACATATTTGCTGGCATCCAGCGACTGACCAAACAGGTAATTAAAGGCCGTCAGCCCACCGCCAATCCCCAGCGCAATCAGCAGTTTTTTGATATTGATACGCTCAACAAACAGCAACAACAGCAGCGGCAAAAACGTGACCACGGTGACCGGAAAACTTTCCCCCAACTGCACAAGCTTAACGTTGACCAGCAGGTACAGCAGCGGCAGCATCAAATAGCTACAGATTCTGATAGAACGAGACATAGTCCTCCAGCATCTGTTGGCCGCTGTAGGCGCTGCGGCTGCGCTGGCGAAAGGCCGCCAGCGACGTACCGAATACCGCCTGCGCGATCGCCGTTTTATTGCACTGCACCAGCTGCAGGACATCCTCTTCACTGAAGGTTTTGCCCCCCGATTTTGCCAGTACTTCCTGCGCAGCCTCACTGTGCGTGGCAATCACCGGTACGCCGATAGAAAGCGCTTCGCATAAAATCAGCGGGTAGTTATCCACTCGCGAGCTGAACACCAGTCCATCCATCAGGTTAAGCGCACTCATCAGTATGCGCTTGTCGGTTTCAAATCCATGATTGACCACGTTCGCGCCGCTAAACGGCGAGAATTTGCCGAAGGTATGCAGCTCTATTTTGTCGCCCAGCGCTATCATCTGTCGCACCAACTGTTGGTTGGTTTTGCCGTCATAGCGCAGGTCGTGAGCCACGATGGCGATTTTCGGCCGGCTGCGAGGCTCATCGTTTAGCGGCAAGTCGCTGAGAATGGCTTCGGTCGCGACATCGATCCCGTTGTTGATAATGGCGCAGCGCCCCGCACCGTACAGGCTGTTAAACGCGTCAGCCACATGCTGACTGGGGGAGATAAACTGACAACCCAGCGCCAGCATGGCGCGAAACATCTGGCGTTTTCCGGGCAGTTGTTGATGCGCTTTATCAACCTTAACCGGCGGATAATTACTCAGCGTCGGGCATTTCCGGCAGCCGGTTTTCCAGCCTTCACAGCCGTCAGTAAACGCGCAGCGCCCGGTCACGCTCCAGTGATCGTGCAGCGTCCAGACAAAGGTGATATCCGGTTTATGCGCCTGCACCTTTTGACAAAACGTCACCACCTCTTCCAGATTCAGCCAGTAGCTGTGCAGCACGTGAAAATGCAGCACCAGCGGGCCTGCGGTGCGGGTGACTGTACGATACAGATTGTCGAGATTGCCAAACAGGTCGCGGTTAGCGAAGCGAAACAGCGCAATATTCAGCGCCGACGTCAGGCGCGGCGTATGCTTGAACACCTGTGGATAGTGATGGTGGCTGAGGCTTTTCTTACCGCTTTTGCCGTAGCCATAAATGAAGCGCGACGACAGCCCATGCTCCAGCGCCCGCAGGTGTAAATCCAGCGCCACCCCTGCCGCGCCGCCTTCTGCCAGTCGGACATTAAATTGCAGGATATTCATTTTACGTCCTTTACTCGCGCTTTCTCACCCACCACCAGCGTATTGTCCGGCACGCTGTCCACGACAACGCTGCCAGCGCCAATCGTCACGTTATGACCAATGATGACATCGCCCAGCAAGGTGACATTGGCACCCAGCTCAACCCCGTTGCCGATCGTCGGACAGGTCAGATCGCTTCTGCCGAGATTGCCGATGGTCACGCCATGACGCAGGGTAAAATCGTCCCCGGCCACCACGCGTTTGTTGATGACTACGCCATAGCCATGATGAATAGTAAAACGACGGCCGATAGTCGCAGCCGCCTGGATTTCATAGCCGAAAATACATTCGGTAATCAGGCGATACATCACCAGCACCGGTGCGGCCCACAGGTTATTCAGCACGTTTTTTTTGCGCCAGACAGAGCAAAAATGGGCGACCCGATAGGCCATCACCATGCAGCACGGACGCAGACTCCAGCTATTGGCGCGGATATCTTCCAGCATACTTAGCGCCCCCGTAGACCGTCGGCCAGGCGTTTACCGTTACGCAGCGACAACAGGGTCAGTAACGTGCGCCAGTTCATGCGTTTGTTGCGGATCTGATACAGCGTAAACAGCTGATATTTTTTGCTGGCGCGGTCAAATTTGCCTTTGTGCTTACGGTAAAACTGGAAGTAACCGGAGAATTTTTTCGGCGATGAGGTAATGCGCATCTCGCCGTGATTCACATGTAGGATCTGCGTGGCTTCATTGACCTTCCATGGCTCGCCATAGGCCACCACCATGCGCAGAAAAATGTCGTAATCCTGTGCCGCTTTCAGCGAGGTATCAAACAGGCAGGCTTTGAACCGCCACGCCCAGGTAAAGACCTGATTGCCAATAATATTGCGTTTATAGAACCTTCGCCGTGAGTACACCGACTTGGGATACAGCGGCAGGCTGGCGGGCTGGGAATAGACTTCGCCTTCGCAGATATAATCATTGGCATACAGAAACGCCCGAGTGACCAGCTGATGGCGATCTTTAAGAAACACGCTCAGGCGATTCGGCGTCCACTCATCGTCGTCATCAATACCGGTAATGTATTGCCCGCTGGCCTGCATAATGGCCTGATTGCGCACCGCACACGCCCCGGAATTAAAGGCATTATGGGTATAGGTGACGCGCGGATCGTTCAGCTCTTCTACATACTGCTTTAATTGTTCATACGCAGAGGAGCAGTCATCCACGATGATCATCTCCCAGTGCGGATAATCCTGACGCAGGACCGATTTAATCGCCCGGATCGCCAGTTGCTGACGATTCCAGGTCGGCATATAAATTGAAATGAGCGGGTTGTCTGTGGTCATTTTCATTCCCAGGGTATAAATATGTTTCTGTAGGCCGGATAAGGTGTTTACGCCGCATCCGGCAGGGTTGGTTATTTATTTCGAATCCGACGTGTATGCATATTCGTAGTAGCCGTAATCCTGATACCCGCTTGCGCGTCGGAAGATGGAGTTGAGGATCACGCCCTTAACCTGAATCCCGTTTTGCTCAAAGCGGCTCAGGCTGGTTTCCACCTCTTTCAGGGTGTTGACGGCATAACGAGCGACCATCAGCGTGGTGCCAACATGACGGCCAACAATGGCCGCGTCGGTCACCGCCAGAATGGGCGGGGTATCAATCAGTACCAGGTCATAGCGCGCACTGGCCCAGGCAATCAGCTCGCCAAAACGCTCGCTCATCAGCAGTTCAGAAGGGTTGGGTGGCACCTGACCGCGCGGGACCAGATCGAAATGAGGAATAGACGTCGGTTTGGCGCAAGTGGCCATATCGCCCTTACCCACAAGGATGTCGGACAGACCGTTGACGTTATTGGTGCCCAGCAACTCATGCGTGTACCCTTTGCGCATATCGCAGTCGATCAGCAGCACGCGTTTATTGGTCTGGCTGATCACCGCCGCCAGGTTGGCACAGACAAAGGTTTTGCCAATTGATGGGCTGACGCCAGTGAGCATCAGCACATTATTACGCGCCTGCATCATGGCGAAGTGCAGGCTGGTGCGCAGGCTGCGCACCGCTTCTATCGCCAGATCCGTTGGGTTCCCCACCGCGAGCAGTTGGCTTTGCTTGTAACGTTTGATGCCTTTAATGGTCTGCACGTTATCACGCGCTTTTTGCCATTCCGACAGCGGAATACTGGCATATACGTTGATTCCCTGTTCTTCCAGCGCCTGCGGGCTTTCGATTCCGCGGTTGAACAGCGAACGCAGCAGCACGCCGACCACCGACAGCATCAGGCCTAGCAGAATACTGCCGAGAATAATCAGCGCAGTTTTCGGCTTCAGCACGCCGGGCTGAGCAATGGCCGGGTCGACAATACGCACATCCCCTACCGTGCTGGCTTCAGTTATCTTCAGTTCCTGCTGCTTGTTCAGCAGCTGCATATAGACCTGCTGACCGGACTCCACATCGCGGGTCAAACGGACAATTTCCTGCTGCGTTTTTGGCATCGCCGTTACCCGGCCGTTCAGTTTGCCTTTCTCATCTTCCAGCGCCTGACGTTTTTCCAGCAGCGTGCGGTAAGCCGGATGCGCTTTGGTGAACAGCTTGGAGATTTCCGCCTCCTTGAACGTCAGTTCATTCAACTGGGCGTCAATGTTAACCATCGAATCCAGCACCGCTTTGGCTTCCAGCGGTAAATCGACCGAATCTTTATCCTGACGAAAGGCGTTCAGTTTGTTTTCGGCAACGTCCAGACGGTTACGCACCTCCGGCAACTGCCTGGCCAAAAATGCCAGGCTTTTGGCGGCCTCTTCGGATTTACGTACGATGTTTTGTTCAAGGTAGTTACGGGTGATGCTGTCAAGGATCTGGCGGATCTGCTCGCGGTCCTCGCCGGTGAACGTCAGGCTCAAAACGCCGGTGTCTTTGCCGGTTTCCGTCACGCTGAGGTTATTTTGCAGGGCGTTTATCATGCCCAGCGTGGAATATTTGCTGACAGTAAAGGCGCTGCCAGCAGCAGCATGAATAGCGTTAACCTGCATCGTGACGCCGCCGTGGTTTAACGGCTGTCCAACCTGACCCTGGGCGCTAAAACCGCCGTCACTGATCAGCTGATAACTTTCATTATTCAGCACCTTAATGGTGAACGTTTGCTCATTCATTGCCTTTGGTAAGGTGAACGTCGTCACGTTAACCGTTTCGTTCTGGCGGCCCATCAGCCGGTCCCAACCCGCCCCAAACAGCGGGAACGTCTCCTTGGTAACGGCGATATCCAGATCCAGATCGTCCACCGTTTTCCCCAACACCAGCCGCGACTTAATGAGTTGAATTTCGGCTTCCGAGGCGGGTGGTTTATTCGACAACGCCGAGCCGATATCCTGCACCAGTGAATTGCCGGTGTTTTGCTCAATCTGCACCAGCGCATCGGCACTGTAGATAGGCGTGGCAAACAGCGTGTAAATGGCCGCGCACAGCGCAAAGGCCGCGGTAATACCTAGCACCCACCAGCGCGCTTCCAGCACCGTCCCGACCAGGCGACCGATATCAATTTCATCATTGCCGGTTGCTGGCGCAGCAGACTGTTTTACGTTCTCTGTCATTATTTTCCCTGCTCCGCGTTCAGTGCCTGAGCCCATTGGCGGGCAGACTGTTCAAGTAAGGCGTACACCGCGTCAAACGCATCCTGGCTTTTACGGTAAGGGTCAGGTATTTCGCGCTCACTGTCCCAGTGACCAAATAGCATCACCTTGCCGCGCATCTCCGGTGCCATGTCACACAGCGCGGTAATGTGACGCTTCTCCATGGTGAGGATCAGGTCGTAATCCCGGCACATTTTTCCTGAGATTTGCCGCGCACAATGATTCTCCAGCGACAGGTTATGTGCCTGCGCCACGCTCACCGCACACGGGTCGGCTCCCTTGCCCACCAGCGCCCCGAGACCTGCAGAGGCGACCGTCAACGCCGGATGAAACTGCCTTAACAGGCGCTCTGCCGTTGGGGAACGGCAAATGTTCCCCACGCAGACAACTAAGATTTTGTTAAACATGTCGATTACCAGTTGTGAAGGTCGCTGGCCGTATCCGTCATATAACGAACACCGCTAATGGTCGGCAGCAACTGATTGATCAAACGGTTCCAGCGGGCGACCGGTGCGGTAGTGACATACACCACGTCGTAAGGCTGAAGGCGGAATTCCGTCGCCATCACCAGAGAGGTGGCATCGGACATATCGAGCTGATAAATATTGGCAATCTTGCCGTTGCGTGCGCCCTCGCCTTTCAATGGTCGAATGACGAAGATGCCGCTGGCATTGGAGGTGGTCAGGTCGATCCCTTCCGCATTGCCCAACGCTTCGGTTAGCGTCATACCGCTGAAGTCCATTTTGAGGGTGCTCTGTTTCTTCACTTCCCCCATTACGAAGACTTTCAGATCGTCGTTGCGTGGAACAAACAGGATGTCGCCTGGGTAAAGCAGTCGGTTCTGGCTGAGATCGCCATTTTGCATCAGTGCCTGCAGGGAAATTCGCTGCTCCTGACCGTTATGGGTCAGCACGACGTTACGCCAGTCCGCCGCCTCAGTCAGGCCGCCAGCGGCATTAATGGCGTCGAGAATGGTTAACGGTACGTTGGTAATGGCCTGCTGGCCGGATTTGTTCACCTGCCCGGAGACATAAGCCTTCTGCGAGCGGAAAGCGGCGATATTAACGTCCACCTGCGGGTCAGCAATGTACTTCGCTAAGCGCCCGGTAATATCACTGCGGATTTCTGCCAACGTTTTCCCGGACACGTTGACTTTGCCAATGTAGGGATAAAACATGGTGCCATCGGGCTGAACCCAGTTGCCGGCATCACTGGAGCTGCGGTATTGCCCCGCTGGCGTGGTCAGTTCCGGATGGTCCCAGACGGTCACATTCAGGACGTCGCCCGGGCCAACGCGATACTGGTACCCGGAAATCTCCTGGTCCAGCGAAGTATTGGGTTGGGCGACGTTTGGCCGTGGGCGTAATTGTTCTACCAGTCGGGGCGTCAGTGGATAAACATTCACCATACGGTCGAGATCGAAATCTGCGTCCTGCTGCTTAATCACGTCTTTACCCATCGTCGACATATTGCTGCCCGGTAGTACGGTACAACCGTTTATCAAGATCACCGACACCAGGACGGGTATCAATTTAATTTTGGATTTCATCATTGATTATTTATCACTTTGGCAGAGTCATTATCACGTGCTTTCTAAATGGCAGTTTCACCTGTTCACATTTACCTTGCCGTTAATTGAATCGAAATTTAACTGGCATCAATCCTAAAAATATTGAATTCATCTTCGGTCTGTTGACTGAATAAATCAGGCTGTTCATCAGGCGGCCAGGCACGCTACCGCCCCTGGCTTTGTTAGCTACCAATGCACTGATTAATTTAAATTTTTACCTTCCCCTTTATTTTCGCCATACCCTTCTCCGCGTCACATCAGAAAATGCAGCACGGAGCAAGGAAGAAATAGGCTTCTTGTTATATACGGAAAGAATTGTTGCAGCTAAAGGAATAGCAGGCAAGATAACAACGCCGCTACCTCTTGCTTTTAAGATTAATATTAAGAATGAAATTTGAATATTTTTAGGATTTTATTGATATTGACAGCGCTAATATAAAAAACAGACCATCTGCGATATTTCCTAAATATATGACGTGTTAAAAAATTATTTCCTGCAGAAACATTAAGGCTATTTCTCAACTGACTGCCGGATATCAATAACAGAGAAATCCGTTCCCGGCATTGCATTTTTCGCTGGCTTTATCCATGATCGAATTGTGACAATTGTCATACAACTATGGGTATCATTTTTACTATGGAATGGATTGCCGATCCGTCAATCTGGGCCGGACTCGTCACGCTAATCGTGATCGAACTTGTTCTTGGCATTGATAATCTTGTTTTTATTGCCATCCTCGCGGAGAAATTACCTCCAGCCCAGCGGGACAAGGCGCGTATTACCGGGCTCCTGCTGGCGATGGTGATGCGTTTGCTGCTGCTGGCCTCAATCTCCTGGCTGGTCACGCTGACCACCCCGCTGTTTAGCATTCGGGATCTGAGCTTTAGCGCACGGGACCTGATCATGCTCTTCGGGGGCTTCTTCCTGCTGTTCAAAGCCACGATGGAGCTCAATGAGCGGCTGGAGGGGAAAGACAGCGATAACCCCACCCAGCGTAAAGGCGCGAAGTTTTGGGGCGTGGTCGCACAAATCGTGGTGCTGGATGCCATCTTCTCGCTCGACTCGGTGATCACCGCCGTCGGGATGGTCGATCATCTGGCCGTGATGATGGCCGCCGTCATTATTGCCATTAGCCTGATGGTGCTGGCCAGCAAGTCGTTGACCCGCTTTGTCAACAGCCACCCTACCATCGTTATTCTGTGTCTTAGCTTCCTGCTGATGATCGGCTTCAGCCTGGTCGCCGAAGGGTTTGGTTTCCGCATTCCAAAAGGCTACCTGTACGCGGCTATCGGCTTCTCGGTCATGATTGAGGCATTAAATCAGCTGGCCATCTTCAACCGCCGCCGTTTTCTGTCAGCCAATCATACCCTGCGCCAGCGTACCGCTGAGGCGGTGATGCGTCTGCTGAGTGGACAAAAAGAAGATGCCGAACTGGATGCTGAAACAGCAGCCATGCTGGCCGATCATCATGAAGGTCAGATTTTTGCCCCGCAGGAGCGCCGGATGATTGAACGTGTGCTGAATCTGAATCAGCGCACCGTCAGCAGCATTATGACCTCGCGCCATGATATTGAGCACATCGACCTGAACGCACCCGAAGCGGAGATCCGCGCCCTGCTGGAGAAAAACCAGCACACGCGTCTGGTGGTCACCGGAGAAGATGAGCAGGAAGAACTGCTCGGAGTGGTACACGTCATCGACCTGCTGCAACAGTCGCTGCGCGGCGAACCGCTCGATCTACGCGCCTTGATCCGCCAGCCGCTGGTATTCCCGGAGACCCTGCCGCTACTGCCGGCGCTGGAGCAGTTCCGTAATGCCCGCACCCACTTTGCGTTTGTGGCGGATGAGTTTGGTTCCGTAGAGGGACTTGTGACGCTGAGCGACGTGATGGAAACCATCGCCGGAAACCTGCCGAATGAAGTGGAAGAGATCGACGCCCGCCACGACATTCAGAAAAATGCTGACGGTTCATGGACGGCTAACGGGCATATGCCGCTGGAAGATCTGGTGCAATACGTCCCGATTCCCCTTGATGAGAAACGGGAATATCACACCATTGCCGGGCTGTTGATGGAATATTTGCAGCGTATACCGAAAACCGGGGAAGAAGTGCAGGTGGGCGACTATCGACTGAAAACGTTGCAGGTGGAAAACCACCGGGTGCAAAAGGTCCAGTTAATACCGCTGCACACTAATGACGAAGAGATGGATTACGAAGTGTAGGTGACGTACCGGATGAGACGCTCTCGCGCCGTCATCCGGCATTATCCGTCAGAGTTTATCCAGCAGTTTTTTCACATCTTTGCCGCTACGGGACTCTTTGTTGCGATCGGCCCAGTCGTTCAGCCGACGTTTCGCTTCATCCTGTACATGCTTACGCAGCAGCTGGTCCACCTGCAGGTTATAGTTCAACGCCTGCCATGGCCCATAAATACGCAGCGGAACCGGCGTGGCTTTCAGGAAGTCAATCAGCTTGCTTTCCCCATCCCAGCCGCCCAACACACGCACGTTAAACTGCGTGTCACACGTCTGCTCAACCAGATCCAGCGTCCCTTTACCGGAAAGCGCTAACATGGAAGACAGCCCTTCCATCTCATCCAACGACACCTTGCCGTTATCCAGCGACAGCTCGGTGACAAAACGATCCAGTCGGGTCACGTTGTCCAGACTCTGCTGAGACTTCACGTCGCCGCCGCTGCGCTCAACGGCCTGCTGTACCAGCTGCTGGAAGTTCATCCCTTCCATGCGTGTGTCGCTCATATCAACATGGGCCTGCCCTTGCCAGCTGTGACGGAACGCCTGCGCGTCAATATCAGAACCGGAAAAATCGCCCGCCAGCGACAGCTTGCCGGTAAGCGCAATCGGATAGTTAAAGGCTTTCAGGATGGTACCGATTTCGACGTTTTCCAGACGCGGATGAAAGACTGCGTGCGGCTGCGCCTTTCTGGCATCCAGCTTGCCGGGCAGCGAAATCAACCCACCCTCACTCGTCCCCTGCAATTCAGTGATACTCAGCAAGCCTGACTGATTCGCCATTTTGGCTGAAACGTTATCAAAGGCCATTTTACGCCACAGGACTTTGTCTGCCTGTAGCGCAATATCTGCGGAAAAACCCCTGAGCCCCTGATACGACACGGCATCGACCTGGGACGCAATCACCGGTCGAGCGAGCGTTGACTGGCTTTGCCCCTGTTGCACCTCGCCGCTCGTTGCCGCCGCGGCGTCACGTTGCACCAGCAAGTTATCCAGATTGAGCAGACCAAAGCGCAGATCGACGCCCCAGTCCGGTTTATCAGATAGCGACACACGGGCTTGCCCGGACAGTGTGCTGTCGTTGGCCGTCAACGCAATCTGGTTAAACGCGAGCTGTTTATTCTCTTCCTGCCACTGAACCTGCAGCTTACCCTGCCCCTGAATCCCCTGCTGCGGCAAATCGGCGCCCTGTAACTGCCAACTGAGCTTCTCGATATTGGCCTCCAGGTTATGCGGGTAGTCAGACGCATCAACGCTACCGTTAAAGGCTAAGGCCAGATCGCGCTGATCGCGGTTTACGCGACCAGAGAAGTCAAAGGTACCGCGATGCTGGGTGTCCTGTTCCATTTCCAGGCGAATGTCGCGAACCGTAATCTGTTCATCGTCTTCATGCTGGAATACCAGCACGCTGTCGGCAACGCGCAGACGCGCGATGTCAAACGACCATCCACGGTCTTCGGCGACATCGGGCAACGTATTGTCTTTCGGGGCAATGGGCGCATCTTCGCCACGCACCGCTTCGGTCTGCGGCGTCAGCTGAATAACAGCACCTTTGAGCATCACCTGCTTCACACTGAGCTGGTGGCTCAACAGCGGCCATAACGCGACGTCCAGACGCATATTGTCGGCACGAACCAGCGGTTCGCTGGCCCCTTCAGCCGTTAACACCATGCGTCCAGAGAGGATGCTAAGCTGGGGCCAAACGTGCCAACGCAGTGGGCCGTCCAGTTGCAATTGATATCCGCTACGTGCAGCAACCTGCTTCACCATATACGCGCGAAAATCATTGGGATTCACCAACATTACTAACGCAGAAAAACCGGCCACCAGCACGACCAGGAGAATCATCAGCGTCGTCAGAAATCGTCTCATGCTATCCCCAAAGGACTGAAAATAAATCAGTCTTTATCAATCCGGCTGGCTACTGCACCCTGCTGGTCGCGATACTTCGCATCCTGGCGGCGATTGTAGGGACGCGCAGCCGGACCGGAGAGCGGTTCAAAACTCAGCGCACCAATCGGCATGCCCGGACGCAAGGCCAGCGGTAATTTCCCGGAGTTATAAAATTCCAGCACAATGCACCCTGACCAGCCCGGATCGATACGGTGCGCGGTCACGTGAACCATCAGGCCCAGACGCGCCAGCGACGAACGGCCGTCTAACCAGCCAACCAAATCTGCCGGAAGCGTCACGGATTCAAAGGTTACGGCCAACGCTAACTCACCGGGATGCAGGAAAAATGCTTCGCCTTCGGCAAGGACAATTTCATCACTCATCACGCGATCCAGCGCGGCGCTAACTTCATCCCTCGGCCCGCTCAAATCGATATACGCTGCCGTATGACCGCGGAACGTACGAAATTTATTGCCAAGACGCACATCTACTGTTGCGCCATTAATACGCTCGACAGGAGGACGTGGATTGATCGACAGACGACCTGCATCCAACCAGGCTTCAATATCTCGGTCACATAAACGCATGGCACTTTCTCCTTTCGTGCTTCAACCCCTTAACGCCAGGTGCGTTAAGGGTGAACCAGGTTATTACTGAACGGTACACAATTCGCTGAACTTATTCAAAGAACTGACTGATTTTCGCCTTCAGAATATCGATGGCAATGCGGTTTTTACCCCCGCGCGGCACGATGATATCGGCGTATTGTTTTGAGGGTTCAATAAATTGCAGGAACATTGGACGCACAGTTTTCTGGTATTGCGCCATCACCGAATCCATCGAGCGGCCGCGCTCGTTGACGTCCCGCTTGATACGGCGCATCAGACAAATGTCGAGCGGGGTATCTACAAAAATAGAAAAATTCATCTCGTCACGCAAACGTGCATCCGTCAGCAGCAAAATGCCTTCGAGGATAATCACTTTTTTGGGTTCAATATGAATAGTCTCTTGCGTACGCGTGTGTTCAACATAGCTGTAGACGGGTAATTCAATCGCCGAGCCGCGTTTCAGCGTTTGCAGATGCTGGAACAGCAGGCTGTGATCCATCGCGTTCGGATGGTCGTAGTTGGTTTTTACACGTTCTTCCATCGACAGATGGCTTTGATCTTTGTAATAACTGTCTTCGGGAATAACGCCAATATGTTCGTCACCCACTTGTTCACGCAATTCGCGATAGAGAGTACTGGCAATAAGACTCTTGCCGGAAGCCGATGCGCCGGCAATGCCGATAATGACGCACTGATGAGACTGATCAGTCATAAATTTAGCGACCTGATTAACCTGGATGTTAGGAAGGGGGCGTCGAAACGCCAAACGCGGCAATTATAGGGATTTCAGCGGCGCGACGCCAGCCCAGGCTGCACCAATGCAGTCCCTGTCGCAAATTAAAATGGTCAGTTTTAAAGCAGGCGCAAAATTTATTCACCCACCTTAGGAATTAATAGCTTGAGAGTGTTATTTTATGAGCAGCTGGCGTATTAATTGTAAAATGTTTGTACTAGCATAATCACAGATTAAACATGATGCTTCCGGCATCTTCGCCACGGCGACATCGGCTATTCGGGTAAAGCGGTAATGAGTAAACCATCCCAACATGTTTTAGTTACCTTACCGCATCCTCTACTGCGCCTGGCCAGTTTAGGTCTGGTGGCGTTCATCTTTACGTTGTTCTCGCTGGAGCTGTCCCGTTACGGCACGCAGCTGGCGCCGCTGTGGTTCCCGACCTCAATTATGATGGTGGCTTTTTACCGTCATGCAGGAAAGATGTGGCCGGGGATCGCGCTGGCATGCTCCCTGGGCAGCATCGGTGCCTCTTTGTTGTTCTTCCCGACCGACACGCTGAATTTCACCTACACTGCCATCAATATTATTGAGGCCGTTGCGGGCGCCATGTTATTGCGCAGGCTGTTGCCCTGGTACAATCCCTTACAAAATCTTAACGACTGGGCTCGCCTGGCATTCGGTAGTGCCGTGGTCCCGCCGCTGCTGGGCGGTTTTTTGATGTGGCTGCTGCTTCCAGGTGAAACGTCGTTAAATACGTTTCTAATTTGGGTGCTTTCAGAATCCATCGGCGCGCTCGCGCTGGTACCGTTAGGTTTGCTGTTTAAGCCGCATTATCTGCTGCGTCACCGCGATCCCCGTTTATTGCTGGAAACGCTCATCACCCTACTGGTAACTTTAGCGTTCAGCTGGCTGTCGATGATGTATCTTCCATGGCCGTTTACCTGCGTGATCGTTTTGCTGATGTGGAGTGCCGTGCGTCTGCCGCGCATGGAAGCGTTTCTGATTTTCCTCAGCACCGTAATGATGGTCTCGCTAATGCTGGCCGCCGACCCTTCACTGCTCTCCACCTCGAAAACGTTTGTCATGTCCAGCATGCCGTGGCTGCCGTTTTTGATGATTCTGTTACCGGCAAACATGATGACCATGGTCATGTACGCGTTTCGTGCCGAACGTAAACACATTTCAGAGAGCGAAACGCGTTTTCGCAACGCCATGGAATACTCCGCTATCGGCATGGCGCTGGTGGGCACCGAGGGGCAATGGCTACAGGCCAATAAAGCCTTGTGTCATTTTCTGGGTTACAGCCAGGAAGAGCTGCGCTCGCTGACCTTCCAGCAGTTAACCTGGCCGGAAGATCTGAATAACGACCTTGAGCAGTTGCAAATGCTGTCGCGCGGTGAAATCAATAGTTATTCAATGGAAAAACGCTATTACACCCGTGCAGGCGAGGTGGTCTGGGCACTGCTGGCCGTTTCACTGGTTCGTCATAGCGATAACACCCCACTCTACTTTATTGCCCAGGTTGAGGACATTAACGACCTGAAACACACGGAGTGGATCAATAAGCGGTTAATGGAACGTATTACGCTGGCGAATGAAGCAGGCGGCATTGGCATCTGGGAATGGGAATTGCAGCCTGACGTAATCAGCTGGGATAAGCGCATGTTCGATCTTTATGAGGTCCCTGCGCACATCAAACCCAGTTGGCAAGTCTGGTATGACTGCGTGGTCCCTGAAGATCGTGAACATGCCGAAAGCGTGATTCGCGATTCGCTGGCGGCACGTGTTCCTTTCAAACTTGAATTCCGCATTGCGGTCAAAGACGGCATTCGGCATATCCGCTCGTTGGCTAACCGGGTGCTGAATAAAGACGGTGAAGTGGAACGTTTGCTCGGTATCAATCTCGACATGACCGAAGTGAAGCAACTCCACGAGGCGCTGTATCAGGAAAAAGAGCGTTTGCATATTACGCTGGATTCCATCGGTGAAGCGGTGATTTGTATCGACGTCGACCTGAAAATCACCTTTATGAATCCGGTGGCCGAGAAAATGAGCGGCTGGTCGCAAGAGAGCGCATTAGGGATCCCGTTGCTCACGGTGCTGCGTATTACTTTCGGTGATAACGGCCCGCTAATGGAAAATATCTACAGCGCCGACATGTCGCGCACGGCTATTGAGCAAGAAGTGGTCCTGCATTGTCGTAACGGCACCAGCTACGATATTCAGTACAGTATCACGCCGCTCAGCACCCTCGACGGCGGTAGCATTGGCTCCGTGTTGGTGATTCAGGATGTCACCGAATCACGTAAGATGTTGCGTCAACTCAGTTACAGCGCATCGCATGATGACCTCACGCATCTGGCCAACCGGGTCAGCTTCGAAAACCATCTGAAACAATTGCTGCATACGGTACACAACTCCCATCAGCGTCACGCGCTGGTCTTCATCGATCTGGATCGTTTTAAAGCCGTCAACGATAGCGCCGGTCATGCGGCGGGAGATGCCTTGCTGCGCGAGCTGTCTTCTCTGATGCTGAGCATGCTGCGCACCAGCGATGTGCTGGCGCGTCTTGGCGGCGATGAGTTCGGCTTGCTGCTGCCAGATTGTAATATCGAAAGTGCCCGGTTTATCGCGGGTCGCGTCATTAGCGCCATCAATGATTACCACTTTACATGGGAAGGCCGCTTACACCGTATTGGCGCCAGTGCCGGGATCACGCTAATTGATGACAAAAATCGTATCGCCACCGAGGTGATGTCGCAGGCAGATATTGCCTGCTACGCGGCCAAAAATAGCGGACGTGGGCGGGTATGCGTCTATGAACCCCAGCAGAGCCAGATGCATGCGACGCGAGGGATACTGTCACCCGATGAACAACGCAACATCATTACCCATAACCCAATATTGATGATCGCCCACGGCGTCGCGTCTCCACGGGTTCCTGAGACCTTTAGCTTCTGGCTGTTGTCGCTGCGCTTATGGAACAGCGAAGGCGACGTCATTGAGGAGCAGGCTTTCCGCGCCGGTCTGGTCGATCCTGCACTCAATCATGCCCTCGACCGTCGGGTCTTTACTGAATTTTTCCAGCATTCTGCCTCCGCTGTTGCCGGTAAAGGGCTTAGCGTTGCCCTGCCCCTTTCCGCCGCCGGGTTGCTCAATCCCGTGCTGGTTGATGAACTGCTGGCATTGATGGAAAACAGTCCGCTTCCGCCTCGTTTATTGCATCTGAGCGTACCGGTAGACGTGATGAAAACGCATCCAGCGCAGGCCATGCCCGCCATGCAACGATTACGCCAGGCGGGTTGTCGCATCATTTTAAGCCAGGTCGGTCGCGATTTAGAGGTCTTTGACAATCTCAAGTATCACGTCGCTGATTACCTGTTACTTGACAGCGAACTGAGCGCCAGCGCGCACGGCAATCTGACGGACGAAATGTGGGTTTCCATTATTCAGAGCCACGCACAACGTCTGGATATCAAAACTATCGCTGGACCGGTAAACATGCCGCTGATTATGGATGCCCTGTCTGGCATCGGTATTGATATGATTTTTGGCGATATTATTGCCGACGCCCAACCGCTGGAGTTGCTACTCAACACCAGCAATTTCGCCATCAACTGATGGTTGCCAGCCTTCCGTATACCAGATATGCAGTAGCGCGTAGGAACGCCAGGGCTTCCAGCGCTCTGCGTAGCGCCGGATTTGCGCTGGCGTCATGCCTGGAAAACGCTGTTTAATCAAGTAATCATCGGCAAGAAAAATATCCTTCGCCTGCCACCCGCGCAGCGCGAAGTAATTGGCCGTCCAGCGCCCTATGCCTGGAAACGTTTGTAACTGCTTCACCCCCTGCTCGATATCAGGCGGGGCAACAGGCTTAAGCGTGCCATCCAGCGCCGCCCGGGCAAGGTGAATCAGCGCTTCCGCACGTTTAAGCGGCATGCCCAGCGCTTTCAGCTCCAGCGGTTGTGCGGCGGCCAGCGCCTCAGGGGTAGGAAAGCACACGTACTCTGGTGCGTCGGCAAGCCTATCGCCATACAGATGCACCACCTTCGCCGTCAGTTTTGCCGCCATCGCCACGCTGACCAACTGACCTAAAATCGCGCGAACGCCCTGTTCGAACGCATCAACCGATCCCGGTAGACGCAATCCAGGGCGTGCGGCTCCCAGACGCCCCAATGCGCTTACAACGTGCTGCGGACAGCAGTTCAGATCGAACAACTGCGCCATTTTGGCCAGACACTCGCGGGCAACGGGCTGAAGTCCCGGGCTTAACGTTACCTGCAGCACGTTGGCCTCCAGATCCGGGACAACGCTCACCACCCCACGATGCTGGCCAATCGCCAGGCTTCTTGCATACGTCAATGTGCCTACAGTTTCTACGCCATCCACGGCACGGTCAGCGAGAAACCCCAGCATCCAGGGCCAGTCATAGGGCGATTGCCAGTTCAGTGTATACATGTCCGCATCCTTTTTTTACCAGCCTACAGCATAAATGCTATTCCGCCGATGCGCCTTGCTTTCATATTCCAGTTGTCGGGACGACAACATTTCGCTAAAGTCTCGCCCCTTCTTGACTGCCCTGGGGAGCTTTACGGTGTTTATTGGTTTTGACTATGGTACGGCGAACTGTTCAGTGGCCGTCATGCGTGACGGGCAGCCGCAATTGCTCAAAATGGAAAATGACAGCACGCTACTGCCCTCCATGCTGTGCGCCCCGACGCGTGAAGCGGTCAGCGAGTGGCTGTATCGTCATCATGATGTCCCGGCAACGGATGACGAAACACAGGCATTACTGCGTCGTGCGGTGCGCTTTAATCGCGAAGAAGACATCGATGTGAACGCCAATAGCGTGCAGTTTGGTCTGGCATCACTGGGCCAATATATTGATGACCCAGAAGAAGTCTACTTCGTTAAATCACCAAAATCGTTTTTAGGTGCCAGCGGCCTGAAACCGCAGCAGGTTGCGCTATTTGAAGACTTAGTCTGCGCGATGATGCTGCACATCCGCAACCAGGCACAAAACCAGCTACCCGAAGCGATCACCCAGGCCGTTATCGGTCGTCCGATCAACTTCCAGGGGTTAGGCGGCGACGACGCCAACGCCCAGGCACAAGGTATTCTTGAGCGTGCGGCCAAACGCGCCGGTTTCCAGGATGTGGTGTTTCAGTACGAGCCGGTCGCGGCGGGACTGGATTATGAAGCCACGCTGCAAGACGAGAAACGCGTGCTGGTGGTGGACATCGGCGGTGGTACCACCGACTGCTCGTTGCTGCTAATGGGCCCGCAGTGGCATCAGCGCGCCGATCGCGAGACCAGCCTGTTAGGTCACAGTGGCTGTCGCGTAGGCGGTAACGATCTGGACATCGCGCTGGCCTTTAAACACCTGATGCCATTGCTCGGCATGGGAGGCGAAACCGAAAAAGGCATCGCCTTACCTATTCTGCCGTGGTGGAACGCCGTCGCCATTAACGATGTTCCGGCCCAAAGTGATTTTTACAGTACCGCCAACGGACGCTTGTTAAACGATCTGATCCGCGACGCGAAAGAAGCCGATAAAGTCGCTCTGCTGCTCAAAGTCTGGCGCGAGCGTCTGAGCTACCGGCTGGTACGCAGCGCTGAAGAAAGCAAAATTACGCTTTCCACACAGGCAAACGTCACGGCGGCGCTGCCGTTTATCAGTGATGAACTGGCAACGGCAATCAGCCAACAAGGGCTGGAGACGGCGCTCAATCAGCCACTGGCGCGCATTCTGGAGCAGGTGCAGCTGGCGCTGGATAATGCCCAGGAAAAACCGGATGTTATTTATTTGACCGGTGGCAGTGCACGCTCACCGCTTATCAAAAAAGCCCTCTCCGAACAGCTGCCGGGGATCCCTATCGCCGGTGGCGATGATTTCGGCTCGGTGACTGCCGGTCTGGCACGCTGGGCAGACGTGGTTTTCCGCTAAGCGGCTCGCAGGCTGAAAAGTGTGCGTATTGACATCATCGTGACTGTGGCTTATGGTCAGGAGTGAGGGTTAGGGAGGGTTTCCCCTCCCCTGGTGTCTTAGTAAGCCGCGAAGCTAATCACTAAGAGTATCACCAGCATGATGACGTACTTCATCATAACCCTTTCCTTATTTTGGCCCCTTCCTCGGGAGGGGCTTTCCTGTTCCAGCGTCCGGCTGAAATCTCTGGCTGACCTCCTTTTGCCTTGTCCGCACTCTAGCGCACTCTTTCGCGTTGGCGATTTTCACCGCCCATTGTTGCGTAACGCCTCGCAAAGCCGCGCCGCCATTCAGACGAATCCCGACAGTGTTTCATAATTCCTCCATCTTTCGCCCTTGATCGCTGGCTAAACTAGTATCATTACGCGAAACGTTTCAGGATGAGAAACTTATAACAATGAAAGGCAGTAACAAATCCCGCTGGGTGATAGCAATCGTGACCGTCGTGGCGGCCATCGCCGCATTTTGGTTCTGGCACAGTCGCAGTGAATCTCAGGGGAATGCCCCCGGTGCAACCGGGCAAGCACAGCACGCCGCAGGCTCAGGGCGTCGCGGAATGCGTTCTGGTCCGCTAGCCCCCGTGCAGGTTGCCACCGCCAATGAACAAGCCGTTCCACGTTACCTGACGGGACTGGGCACCGTGACGGCCGCGAATACCGCAACGGTTCGCAGTCGGGTAGACGGTCAGCTCATCGCGTTACACTTTCAGGAAGGACAGCAGGTCAAAGCCGGCGACCTGCTGGCTGAAATAGACCCCAGCCAGTTCAAAGTCGCCCTTGCCCAGGCGCAGGGACAGTTAGCCAAAGATACCGCTACGCTGGCAAATGCCCGTCGCGACCTGGCCCGCTATCAGCAACTGGTGAAAACCAATCTGGTCTCCCGTCAGGAACTGGATGCTCAACAGGCATTGGTGAACGAAACGCAAGGGACGATCAAAGCCGATGAAGCCAGCGTCGCCAGCGCCCAGTTGCAGCTCGACTGGAGTCGCATCACCGCCCCTGTCGATGGCCGTGTCGGCCTGAAACTGGTCGACGTAGGTAACCAAATCTCCAGCGGTGATACCACCGGGATTGTCGTCATTACGCAAACCCATCCTATCGACCTGATCTTCACCTTGCCAGAAAACGATATTGCGACCGTGCTACGGGCGCAAAAAACGGGCAACCCGCTGAAGGTCGAAGCCTGGGATCGCACCAATTCGCAGAAACTCAGCGAAGGCGTACTGCTGAGCCTCGACAACCAGATTGATGCCACCACCGGCACCATCAAAGCGAAGGCTCGCTTCAACAATCAGGATGACACGCTGTTTCCGAATCAGTTCGTTAACGCCCGTATGCTGGTCGCCACCGAGCAAAACGCCATCGTAATCCCCACTGCCGCCTTACAAATGGGCAATGAAGGTCACTTTGTCTGGGTGCTGAATACAGAGAATAAAGTCAGTAAACATCTGGTCAAACCGGGCATTCAGGACAGTCAAAAAGTGGTGATTACTGCCGGGCTGTCGGCGGGCGATCGCGTCGTCACCGACGGTATTGACCGCCTGACGGAAGGGGCAAAAGTTGACGTTGTGGAGGCGCATAGCGCCACGGCCACAAACGATAAAGCCACCGCACGCGAGTACGGCAAAAAAGGAGCACGCTCCTGATGCAGGCGTTACCTCCGGACAACACCGGCGGCCCATCCCGCCTGTTTATTCTGCGCCCTGTTGCCACCACGCTGCTGATGGTGGCGATTTTACTCGCCGGGATTATAGGCTATCGCTTCCTGCCCATCGCAGCGTTGCCGGAAGTGGATTACCCGACCATTCAGGTGGTGACACTCTACCCTGGCGCCAGCCCGGATGTGATGACCTCCGCCGTGACGGCTCCGCTTGAGCGCCAGTTTGGGCAGATGTCGGGTTTAAAACAGATGTCCTCACAAAGCTCCGGTGGTGCATCCGTGGTGACATTGCAGTTTCAGCTCACGTTACCGCTGGACGTCGCCGAACAGGAAGTCCAGGCCGCGATTAATGCCGCCACCAATTTATTACCGAGCGATCTGCCCAACCCACCCGTGTACAGCAAAGTGAACCCGGCGGATCCGCCGATCATGACGCTGGCGGTGACCTCTACCGCCATGCCCATGACGCAGGTGGAAGATATGGTCGAAACCCGCGTGGCGCAGAAAATCTCTCAAGTCTCCGGCGTGGGCCTGGTTACACTGTCTGGCGGACAACGTCCCGCCGTGCGCGTAAAACTTAACGCACAGGCCATTGCCGCGTTAGGGCTGACCAGCGAAACCGTCCGCACCGCCATCACCGGCGCCAACGTCAATTCAGCCAAAGGTAGCCTGGATGGCCCGACGCGCGCCGTCACCCTGTCAGCCAACGACCAGATGCAGTCTGCCGATGAGTATCGTCAGTTAATCATTGCCTATAAAAACGGTGCGCCAGTGCGCCTCGGGGATGTCGCAACCGTCGAGCAAGGTGCGGAAAACAGCTGGCTGGGCGCGTGGGCCAATAAGCAACAAGCTATCGTGATGAACGTTCAGCGCCAGCCTGGTGCGAACATTATCTCCACCGCGGACAGCATTCGCCAGATGCTGCCTGCGCTAACAGAAAGCCTGCCAAAATCGGTCAATGTCACGGTGCTTTCGGATCGTACAACCAACATTCGTGCTTCCGTTTCCGACACCCAGTTTGAACTGATGCTGGCGATTGCGCTGGTGGTGATGATCATTTACCTGTTCCTGCGCAATATACCGGCCACGATTATTCCCGCGGTCGCCGTACCGCTATCGCTGATAGGTACCTTTGCGGTAATGGTATTCCTCGATTTCTCGATCAATAACCTGACGCTGATGGCGCTGACCATCGCCACGGGGTTTGTGGTCGATGACGCGATTGTGGTTATCGAGAATATTTCGCGCTATATCGAAAAAGGGGAAAAACCGCTGACCGCCGCCCTTAAAGGCGCAGGCGAGATTGGTTTTACTATCATCTCATTGACGTTTTCCCTGATCGCGGTGCTGATCCCACTACTGTTTATGGGCGATATCGTCGGGCGATTATTCCGCGAGTTCGCCGTCACGCTGGCGGTGGCGATTTTGATTTCCGCCGTCGTATCACTGACGCTCACGCCAATGATGTGCGCCCGCATGCTCAGCCAGGCGTCATTGCGCAAGCAAAACCGCTTCTCCCGTGCCTCGGAAAAAATGTTCGAGCGCGTCATTGCCGGGTACGGTCACTGGCTGGCAAAAGTGCTTAACCACCCATGGCTGACGCTTGGCGTCGCGCTCGGCACGCTGGCATTAAGCGTGATGCTGTGGATCTTTATCCCGAAGGGCTTCTTCCCGATCCAGGATAACGGCATTATTCAGGGCACGTTGCAGGCACCGCAGTCCAGCTCATTTGCCAGCATGGCTCAACGCCAGCGTCAGGTCTCTGATGTGATCCTTAAAGACCCGGCAGTAGAAAGCCTGACCGCGTTCGTCGGCGTTGATGGCACCAACCCGGCGCTGAACAGCGCGCGCCTGCAAATTAACCTTAAGCCGCTGAATGAACGCGATGACCGCGTGCAAAAGGTCATCGCTCGCCTGCAGGATGCAGTGGATAACGTGCCCGGCGTCGATCTCTATCTTCAGCCTACCCAGGATCTGACCATTGATACGCAGGTGAGCCGCACCCAGTATCAGTTTACGCTGCAGGCCACCTCGCTGGACGCTCTCAGCACCTGGGTGCCGCAGCTACTGGAAAAACTGCAGCAGTTGCCGCAGCTGTCTGACGTCAGCAGTGACTGGCAGGACCAGGGACTGGTGGCGTATGTAAATGTTAATCGCGACAGCGCCAGCCGTTTAGGCATCAGCATGGCAGATGTCGATAACGCGCTGTATAACGCTTTCGGACAGCGGCTGATTTCAACCATCTACACCCAGGCAAACCAATATCGGGTGGTGTTGGAACATGATACCGCCAGTACGCCGGGGCTTTCCGCGTTGGACTCCCTTCGCCTGACCAGCAGCGACGGTGGGATCGTCCCGCTTAGCACCATCGCCAGCATTGAGCAGCGTTTTGCCCCGCTGTCGATAAACCATCTCGATCAGTTCCCGGTCACCACCATCTCGTTCAACGTGCCAGATGACCACTCGCTGGGCGATGCGGTAGAGGCAATACTGCAGGCGGAAAAAACACTGGACCTGCCGTCAAGTATTACCACCCAGTTCCAGGGCAGTACGCTGGCCTTCCAGGCCGCGCTCGGCAACACAATCTGGCTGATTGTGGCGGCGGTCGTCGCAATGTATATCGTGCTCGGCGTGCTGTATGAGAGCTTTATTCACCCAATCACCATTCTCTCCACGCTGCCGACGGCGGGCGTCGGGGCACTGCTGGCATTGATGATTGCCGGTAGTGAACTGGACGTTATTGCGATCATCGGTATTATTTTGCTGATCGGTATCGTCAAGAAAAACGCCATCATGATGATTGACTTTGCCCTTGCCGCTGAACGCGAACAGGGGATGGCTCCGCGCGACGCCATATTCCAGGCGTGCCTGCTGCGTTTTCGCCCGATCCTGATGACCACGCTGGCGGCTCTGCTGGGAGCATTGCCGCTGATGTTAAGTACCGGCGTGGGCGCTGAGTTACGCCGCCCATTAGGTATTGGTATGGTCGGTGGACTGCTGGTCAGTCAGGTATTAACCCTGTTTACCACCCCGGTGATTTACCTGCTGTTTGACCGACTGTCGCTGTACGTGAAAAACCGCTTCCCGCGTCAGGAAGAGGACGCGTAAATGAAATTTTTTGCTCTCTTCATCCATCGTCCGGTAGCGACCATTCTCCTTTCCGTCGCCATTACCCTGTGCGGCATTCTGGGCTTTCGCCTGTTACCGGTCGCGCCGCTGCCGCAGGTAGATTTCCCGGTGATCATGGTCAGCGCCTCGCTGCCGGGAGCATCACCTGAAACCATGGCGTCGTCCGTCGCAACGCCGCTGGAACGCTCGCTTGGGCGTATCGCGGGCGTGAATGAAATGACGTCAAGCAGTTCGCTTGGCAGCACGCGCATTATTCTTGAGTTTACGTTTGATCGCGACATCAACGGCGCGGCGCGGGACGTTCAAGCGGCCATTAACGCCGCCCAAAGCCTGCTGCCCAGCGGAATGCCCAGTCGGCCAACGTACCGAAAGGCCAATCCCTCCGATGCGCCTGTCATGATCCTGACGCTAACCTCGGATACTTATTCTCAGGGTGAATTGTATGATTTCGCCTCGACACAGCTGGCGCAAACCATCGCGCAAATTGACGGCGTTGGCGACGTCGACGTCGGCGGCAGCTCCCTGCCCGCCGTGCGCGTTGGCCTGAACCCGCAGGCGCTGTTTAACCAGGGTGTCTCTTTGGATGACGTGCGTAGCGCGATCAATAGCGCCAACGTGCGTCAACCACAGGGCGCGCTGGAAGATGAAACCCGCCGCTGGCAGGTGCAAACCAACGACGAGCTCAAAACCGCGGATGAGTATCAACCGCTGATTATTCACTACAACAACGGTGCGGCCGTACGTCTGGGTGACGTTGCCTCTATCACTGACTCGGTGCAGGATGTGCGTAACGCCGGGATGACCAATGCCAAACCGGCCATTCTGTTGATGATCCGCAAACTCCCGGAAGCCAACATCATCCAGACGGTGGACAGCATCCGGGCCAAATTGCCAGAGTTACAAACGCTGATCCCGGCCGCCATTGATTTGCAAATTGCCCAGGATCGTTCGCCGACCATTCGTGCGTCGCTGGAAGAAGTGGAACAGACGCTGATTATCTCCGTGGCGCTGGTTATCCTGGTGGTGTTTGTTTTCCTGCGCTCCGGGCGCGCGACGCTGATCCCCGCCGTAGCAGTGCCCGTCTCGCTGATTGGCACGTTTGCCGCCATGTATCTGTGTGGATTCAGTCTGAACAACCTGTCGCTAATGGCGCTGACCATTGCCACCGGGTTTGTGGTCGATGACGCCATCGTGGTGCTGGAAAATATATCCCGGCACCTGGAAGCGGGAATGAAGCCGCTCCAGGCGGCATTACAAGGCACGCGCGAAGTCGGATTTACGGTACTTTCCATGAGCCTGTCGCTGGTGGCGGTGTTCCTGCCGCTGCTGTTAATGGGCGGTCTGCCGGGACGGTTACTGCGGGAATTTGCCGTGACCCTGTCGGTTGCCATCGGGATTTCACTGCTGGTCTCGCTGACGCTTACGCCAATGATGTGCGGATGGATGCTCAAATCCAGCGCCCCACGTGGACAGTCTCGTAAGCGAGGATTTGGCCGGGTGCTGGTTGCCTTGCAACAAAGTTACGCCACCTCGCTGCAGTGGGTGTTACGCCATACCCGAATGGTGGGTGTGGTATTACTGGCAACCATTGCGCTCAACGTCTGGCTGTATATTTCCATCCCCAAAACCTTTTTCCCGGAGCAGGACACCGGCGTCCTGATGGGGGGGATCCAGGCCGACCAAAGCATTTCGTTTCAGGCCATGCGCGGGAAGTTGCAGGATTTTATGAAGATCATCCGTGACGATCCAGCTGTGGACAACGTCACCGGTTTTACCGGCGACTCCCGTGTTAACAGCGGCATGATGTTTATTACCCTGAAGCCGCGCGCAGAGCGCCAGCAAACCGCTCAGCAGGTGATCGACAGGCTGCGCGTGAAGTTGGCCAAAGAGCCGGGGGCGAACCTGTTTCTGATGGCGGTACAGGATATTCGCGTCGGGGGACGGCAATCCAACGCCAGCTACCAGTACACGCTGCTGTCGGACGATCTCGCCGCATTACGGGAATGGGAACCGAAAATCCGTAAAGCGTTAGCCACCCTGCCCCAACTGGCTGACGTCAACTCCGATCAGCAGGACAACGGTGCAGAGATGAGTCTGACCTACGATCGTGACACCATGTCACGTCTGGGGATCGACGTCGAAGCCGCCAACAGCCTGCTGAATAACGCCTTTGGTCAGCGGCAAATATCGACCATCTACCAGCCGATGAACCAGTACAAAGTGGTGATGGAGGTCGACCCGCGCTACACCCAGGACATCAGCGCGCTGGATAAAATGTTTGTCATTAATAGCGATGGCAAAGCTATCCCGTTGTCGTACTTTGCTAAATGGCAACCGGCGAACGCCCCGCTGTCGGTGAACCATCAGGGGCTGTCTGCCGCCTCAACCGTGTCGTTTAACCTGCCGACCGGCGCATCACTTTCTGAGGCCACAGAAGCCATTAACCGGACCATGACCCAGCTTGGCGTCCCGTCAACGGTGCGCGGCAGTTTTGCCGGTACGGCGCAGGTTTTTCAGGATACGATGAACTCACAGGTGATCCTGATTATCGCCGCCATCGCCACGGTCTACATCGTGCTGGGTATGCTGTATGAAAGCTACGTTCACCCACTTACTATCCTCTCAACGCTGCCTTCTGCCGGGGTGGGTGCGCTACTGGCACTGGAACTGTTCAATGCCCCGTTCAGCCTAATCGCCCTGATAGGGATCATGCTATTAATTGGCATTGTGAAGAAAAACGCCATCATGATGGTCGACTTTGCGCTTGAGGCGCAGAGAAATGGCAAGCTGACGCCGGAAGAAGCCATTTTCCAGGCCTGCCTGCTGCGTTTTCGTCCCATCATGATGACCACGCTGGCAGCACTCTTTGGCGCGCTGCCGCTGGTGCTATCAGCTGGCGACGGTTCGGAACTGCGCCAGCCGTTGGGGATAACTATCGTCGGCGGGCTGGTAGTGAGCCAACTTCTGACGCTGTACACCACCCCGGTGGTGTATCTCTTTTTCGACCGTCTGCGGATGCGTTTTTCGCGTAAAAACAGCAACCCGGTAGCAGACTTATGACAGAACTTCCCGACAGCACCCGCTGGCAGCTTTGGATTGTGGCGTTCGGCTTTTTTATGCAATCGCTGGATACCACCATCGTCAATACCGCGCTGCCTGCAATGGCCAAAAGCCTCGGCGAAAGCCCGTTGCATATGCATATGGTCATTGTGTCGTATGTCTTAACTGTGGCGGTGATGCTGCCCGCCAGCGGCTGGCTGACAGACAAGATCGGCGTACGTAATATTTTCTTCACCGCCATCATCCTGTTCACGCTGGGATCGCTGTTTTGCGCCGGGTCCAGCACGCTCAATGAGCTGGTAATGGCCCGCGTGTTACAAGGCGTCGGCGGTGCGATGATGGTGCCGGTCGGCAGGCTGACGGTGATGAAGATTGTCCCGCGCACACAGTATATGGCGGCAATGACCTTCGTCACCTTACCGGGGCAAATTGGCCCGTTGCTCGGCCCGGCATTAGGCGGCATTCTGGTGGAGTATGCGTCCTGGCACTGGATTTTCCTGATTAACATTCCCGTCGGCATTATTGGGGCAATAGCCACCTTAATGCTGATGCCTAACTACACGTTGCAAACCCGGCGCTTCGATCTTTCGGGATTTATGCTGCTGGCCGTTGGCATGGCGGCACTGACACTGGCGCTGGATGGCAGCAAAGGCAGCGGGATCTCAGACATTACGCTGGCGGCGCTGGTTATCTGCGGCGTGCTGGCAATCCTTCTGTATATCAGACACGCCAGCAACAACCCGCGTGCACTGTTCAGTCTGCATCTGTTTCGCACCCCCACTTTCTCATTAGGCCTGCTTGGCAGTTTTGTCGGGCGCATTGGTAGCGGAATGTTACCGTTTATGACGCCGGTGTTTTTGCAGATTGGGCTGGGCTTTTCGCCGTTTCATGCCGGGCTGATGATGATCCCGATGGTACTGGGCAGCATGGGCATGAAGCGTATTGTGGTTCAGGTCGTCAACCGGTTTGGTTATCGTCGGGTGCTGGTTGCCACCACGCTGGGCCTGTCGCTGGTCTGCCTGTTGCTGATGACGACCGCCCTGCTCGGCTGGTATTACGTGCTGCCCTTCGTGCTGTTTTTACAAGGCATGGTCAACTCCACCCGTTTTTCATCGATGAACACCCTGACCTTAAAAGACTTACCTGACGATCTCGCCAGCAGCGGTAACAGCCTGCTGTCGATGATCATGCAGCTGTCGATGAGTATCGGGGTAACCATCGCTGGCCTGCTGTTGGGCATGTTTGGTCAACAGCATATCGCTCTCGACAGCGGCAGCACCCATACCGTCTTTATGTATACCTGGCTGTGCATTGCCCTGATTATCGCGCTGCCAGCGATGATTTTTGCCCGCGTGCCAAACGATACGCAAACCAACGCGGTGATTTCACGGCGTAAAAGGAGCAACTGATGAAGTTATGGCGACCCGGAATAACCGGCAAACTGTTTCTGGCGATTTTTGCCACCTGCATTGTGCTACTCATTAGCATGCACTGGGCCGTACGGGTAAGCTTCGAACGCGGATTTATTGACTACATCAAACACGGCAATGAACAGCGGCTACAAATGCTGAGCGACGCGCTGGGCGAACAATATCAGCAACATGGCAACTGGCGGTTTCTGCGCAATAACGATCGTTTTGTTTTTCAGATCCTGCGTTCTTTTGAACACGACAACAACGATGACAAGCCAGGCCCCGGTATGCCGCCGCACGGCTGGCGTACCCAGTTTTGGGTCATCGACCAAAACGCCCGCGTGCTGGTCGGCCCACGTGGTCCGGTTCCCGGCGACGGCACGCGCCGCCCAATCACAGTTAACGGGATCGAAGTGGGTGCCGTCATCGCGTCGCCCGTAGAACGCTTAACGCGTAATACAGATATTAATTTCGATAAACAGCAGCGCCGTACCAGTTGGCTGATCGTCGCGCTCTCCACTATCCTGGCGGCGCTGGCTACGTTTACACTGGCGCGTAGTCTGCTGGCCCCCGTCAAGCGTCTGGTGGACGGCACGCACAAGCTGGCCG
>NZ_SZWV01000034.1:11188-15605 GCF_005280945.1 Citrobacter sp. wls718 | reverse complement strand
GGGGGATTTCACCACCCGCGTTGCCCCCACCAGCACCGATGAACTGGGCAAACTGGCGCAGGATTTCAACCAGTTGGCCAGTACGCTGGAAAAGAACCAGCAGATGCGCCGTGATTTTATGGCCGATATTTCTCACGAACTGCGCACGCCGCTGGCGGTGTTGCGCGGCGAGCTGGAAGCGATTCAGGATGGTGTTCGCCAGTTCACTCCAGATTCGGTGGCCTCTTTACAGGCAGAAGTGGGCACGCTGACCAAACTGGTGGACGATCTCCATCAGCTCTCAATGTCAGATGAAGGCGCCCTGGCCTACCAAAAAACCTCCCTGGATCTGATCCCGTTACTGGAAGTCGCAAGCGGCGCGTTTCGCGAGCGTTTTGCCAGCCGCGGACTGACAATACAACTCTCGCTGCCGGACAGCATGACGGTGTTTGGCGACCGGGATCGTCTGATGCAACTGTTCAATAACCTGCTGGAAAACAGCCTACGTTATACCGACAGCGGCGGCGGTCTGCGTATTTCCGCCGAACAGCGCGAGCGCCAGGTCTTACTGACCTTCGCCGATTCAGCCCCGGGCGTAAACGATGCACAGCTGCAAAAACTGTTTGAGCGATTTTATCGCACCGAAGGTTCGCGTAACCGCGCCAGCGGAGGCTCCGGTCTGGGTCTGGCGATTTGCGTCAATATTGTTGAGGCGCACAATGGGCATATCCGCGCCGCCCATTCGCCTTTTGGCGGGGTAAGCATTACAGTAGAGTTACCGCTGGAACGCGATTTACAGAGAGATGTATGACAGAGTTACCCATTGATGAAAACACGCCGCGTATTCTGATCGTGGAAGATGAACCCAAGCTGGGACAATTGCTTATCGACTACCTGCGTGCCGCGAGCTATGCCCCGACGCTCATCAACCACGGTGACCAGGTTTTACCGTACGTGCGCCAGACGCCACCCGATCTGATTTTGCTGGATCTGATGCTGCCAGGCACTGACGGCTTGACCCTATGCCGGGAAATTCGACGTTTCTCTGAAGTGCCGATCATGATGGTCACCGCCAAAATCGAAGAAATTGACCGTCTGTTGGGACTTGAGATCGGTGCCGATGACTACATCTGTAAGCCCTACAGCCCGCGCGAAGTTGTCGCCCGCGTGAAGACAATACTGCGCCGCTGTAAACCCCAGCGCGAGTTGCAACAACTGGATGCTGCCAGCCCGCTGATCGTTGATGAAGGCCGTTTTCAGGCGTCATGGCGCGGGAAGATGCTCGACTTAACCCCGGCGGAGTTCCGCCTACTGAAAACGTTGTCGCATGAGCCGGGAAAAGTCTTCTCCCGCGAGCAGTTGCTTAACCATCTCTATGATGACTACCGGGTCGTGACCGATCGCACCATCGACAGCCATATCAAGAACCTGCGGCGCAAGCTGGAGTCGCTGGACGCCGAACAGTCGTTTATCCGCGCAGTGTACGGCGTCGGGTATCGTTGGGAAGCGGATGCCTGTCGGATAGCGTAATTAAAAAAATCTCACGCTTCGCAGTTATAGGCTACAGTGTAGGGAATTTACACCTACATCGTAGCCAAAAGGACTGTCCATGGTTCAGGATGAACGCATACTCAACGCAATGCGTGAGATGTGCAATAGCAAACTGCCGCATACTGACGAGCAACGCGTCTGGCATATCGCCAATATTCCCGTACTGCTGCGCGAAGCGCGCTACGATGAGCTAGACGCCCGCTTCAACCAGGCGCTGACGGACAGCTTCACCAGCCGTGAAGCTGAAAAGCGTTACTTCCTCGCCTGGACCCAAATGTGCAACCGTTTTTATGATATGGATGCTCTCGTCGATGCAGGTCCGCAAGGATTAGCTCTCATCAAAGCCTGGCAGCACGCCCGCCCGCGCTCGACTCACGCCTGGCTTGCCGAAGCCCAGTACTGGAACCACAGCGCGTGGCTTTACCGTAGCTATGGTTGGGCAGAGGAGACGTCTGCCGCAATGTGGGTTTGCGCCGGGGCCTGCAACGAGCGAATGGTCATTGCCGCATTGAATGCTATCGATTGCGAGCCACGCCAGTGGATGGTTGCCTTATTAACCAGCACCAACACAAAAGTCTTCGGTCAACCCGACTGGTTAATTGAATTTCTTGAGGGTACCGATTTCACCGGGCAACCGCTGATGCAGGTGTTAGCCAAATATCATCAGGATTCGCCGCAGGAAATGGAAACGCTGATGGCCTTTTCCGGGCTTTCTCTGGAAGATGCAGCGTGCCCAAATCTACCGCGTCCAGCGGTACTGCCGGATTGCAAGGGCGATGCCGAGGCTGAATACTGGCTCTCTGTGTGTCTGGCTATTTTTCCGCGCGCATTTTACGCGCTGGATGAATACATTCCATTTCAGATGCCACGCTGGGGTGGTTCACACGAGGGCATTCGTGAATTTCTGGCCTCACCAACCTGCGGCCATCTTTGTGCCGCCGAGCGCGAGCATCTGGAATTATTAATCTGGTGGGACACCTGTCGCGATTTGCGTATTAAGGAACTCGAGTACCCACCGGAACGGGAAACGTTTATCGCCAAAGCCGAAGATATTGCCCAGCGGGCGCATAGCCAAAGTTCTCGTCATCATGCGCTGGAGTGGCTGTTAACCTGCTATAACGATCTGAGCGATCTCGACGCCCTGTGGTATACCATTCAACGTGCGGTCGCGGAAAACCTCAAGCTGAGTCATTACTACACCGTGTACGCGCTAAAATTTGCGCTACGCGACTTCCCGGACACCTGGTGGATTTATAATTTCTTGCACCAGAACGCCAGGCAAACCGAGTTTTACGCCGCCAGAATCTACAGCGGCTATTTCCAGTACGCGGGATTATTCGGGTTTGAAAAAGATGAAGCACAGGGCATTGCCGTACTCGATAGCGTAGCTGCACTGGAATATAACAATAACTGGCAGTCAGCCATCAAAGATATTGACTGGCTCGATCTCCCGCAGCATTTTGCCTTACTGGCAGAGCTGGGTGCTCAGAGAAACCTGCCCTGCGCCTACTACTTGCAGGCCCTCGAATACAATAACCCAGACAACAATAGCCTGCTTCCTTATGATCCCGTTACCGCGCTAAATTATTTTCAGCGTGCAGCGGAGATTTTGCACCAACAGGTCGCGCTGCAAGAGAAGACCCCCTATCGACTGGTCGTTAACGCCGGTTACCACGCGTATCAACATGACCTGCAGGATATTCACAGCAAAATCGCCGATTGCTACGAACGTTTAGCCCAGCAAGAAACCCATGCCGGCATGCGTTCCGTTTACGAAAAAAACCTGCTTGATAATTTACATCAGGCCGATCGGTTCGGTTCGAAACAAGCCTGGAGCGTCTTCCTGCTGAAACTTCGCGAGGTAAATGATTTTACCCTGGCGCATTCCTATCTGAACATCCTGGAGGAAGAAGGCTACAACGGTACGGCGGAAGCCATGGTGACGCTGTCGTGGCTGTATGGTAATAAACACGACAAGAAACTGTTCAACATGAAAGCCAGTGCGCGCTGGGCCTATTTCTTTATTACGCTTTTCCCGGATCACGCGTTATTTACTGAATTATCTCCGCTACATTTCGATACCCTCGCGAAACGCTGTCGCTTTGCCTGGCATACCTCGAAAATTGCTGATTCAGAACTGCCGAATAAAGATATATGGAACAGATAATGCGCTTAATATTACTCTCCTTCTGCCCTCTGTTGCTGCTTTGCACGCCTGCCAGAGCAGAAATCACCGAGCAGCAGTTGCAAGCTGACTGCGCGAAAGTCCCTACCTACGCCAGCCAGGGTGAGCAGTTCTATAAAGCCAGGAACTATGCCAAAGCGCGTGAAGCCTTTGAAAAACAGGTGACCTGGAGCGAAGGTTGTCAGCTCGATCATAAAACCGTGGCGACGGCCTATAACAACGTGGCGCTAACCTGGATGCGTCAGGGTGAATGGCGCAAAGCGCAAGCCTGGCTGACCATTAATCCCAACGATGCCAAATCAATCTACAATCTGGGGCTTATCAAAGAAAAGTTAGCCGCATTGCCAAAAAGCGACTCCCCTGCCGGGGAATACTGGAACTATGCCGGTCTGGCAACCTGGGAAACGCTGATTGTTAAACCTACAGAGAAAAAATCAGACTTTCAGGTTGATTTCCAAGGGTATTATTTCGGCATGATGGCCCTCTATTACGGACCAAACATCGGCGAATTCTCAGAACTGATCACGCTGAATAACAATAAAGGCGTGATTGCACTCAGAGAGAGTGACTACATCCACTGCGATATCTCGCTGACGGTCACACCTGAAGGCATCGACGCCAGTACCGACGATCCGCAAAACTGCGGCTTCGGTATGTACGTGCGCGCCGACGGGCACTATCTGCGGGTTGATTGAACCCGCA